>JAPPBX010000081.1 GCA_026702755.1 Candidatus Poribacteria bacterium
AAAAAACTTGTCTTAACTTTGCTAAATTGTGGTCTAAATAAACGGTAGCACTTCAAGACATTACAAAAGAATCCTAACAATGCAGATGCGTACATCATTCTTATTGAAACATCAACAGATGAGGTAACACTTGAAGAGGTAATTGGTGAAGTTCCGAAACATTTGCGGGATATCCCACAAGTTGCATATGCAATCAGTAATATCGCCAAGCAACGCGGAAACCTTGAAGATGCAAGAAAGTGGCGCGAAATCATGGTAGCACAGGAACAGGAAAACGTTCCTGATTTTAAAGCTGCTCTGGCAGCTATTCTAATTGAGCAAGCGTTGGCTGATCAGCTTACAATGGTTGCCAAGCAATTTGACAAGGCACAAAGGGCACAATTAAGACAAGCAATTGATCTTCTCACAGAGGCATGGGGCTGCATTTCTAGAACCGAATTACGAGGCTTTCGGGTAGGTTGGATTATCAACAGAAGTATGGCACATTTTCATCTTGGGAAAATAAAGGAGACAATAAAGGACCTTGACACAGCCTTAGAAATTGAACCATTAAATCCTGATTTGGTAAAAAAACGAGCTATATTAGCATTTCAGGCTGGAGAAAGAGAAAGTGCCATTGAGTTTTTAGAGAAAATCCAATCTAATTCAGAAGTTCCCGAAATTCCAATTATACTCGCCAATTTCTTATTCGCTGGTAACCGTTTTGAGGAAGCTATTGCAAAACTCAATGATTTTTTAAGCACAAATCCATCTTCGGAATTACAAGAAGAGGCGAATCGTTTACTCATTAGGATTTACATTTCTCATGGATGTTTTACGGAAGCACAGCAAATTTCCAGAACTATGCGCGAATTGTGTCCAACAAATATATTTTATCTTGTTGACGCTGCTCAGATTTCTAGTGCAACTGGAAAACGCGAGGAAACTCTTTCTCAACTTAAAAAAGCATACGACTATGCCCAAGATAGCGAGGAATTCCTAGAAATCGTGGAGTTGGCTGACCAACTATATATCCATGAGCAATTTAAAGAAGCTGCAACACTGTACGAAAAACTTGCGGACACGAACCAAAATTCTGAATTGACACAGTGGCTGCTTAAAAGTTACTACAACGCTGGTGAAATAGGTAAGGCACTTGAGATTTGCCGTAAACTGCGCGAGAAATACGGAGGACCACTTGAAAACGTATCCAAGATAGAGTACGAAATTTATGAAAAAATAGGAGATTTAAATAAAGCATTAGCCTTATGTGAAGCGTATCTAAGGACATTTCCAGATGATGCCGACATGCGAATACATCTCGCTTATGTGTATTACCGCTTAAACGATGTTAAAGAGTTCGAGAATTTGCTAGAAGAAACATTTGACTCGAAAAATCTTCCCCTGCAATCCTGCTTTAACCTCGCCCATTTGTACCAGATTGGGTCTAAGCCCGAAAAGGCCTTGGAAATCATGTACGAGGCGCGAAGATCGCATTTCAATGATGCTGATGCCCATTTGAAATACTTCGGCTTATTTCTTCAAGTTGAAAAACAAATTGGTGAGTTATTGTACCCTACTCAAGTTCAACCCGGAACCGCAATATACCTTGATAATTCCGGTCAAAAAAACTGGTATATCATTGAGAAGCGTGAAAATGGAGACTACAGATCCGACGAGCTTGACCTTGAACACCCGCTAGCCCAACTTTCACTTGGTAAATCTGTAAATGACAAATTATATCTTCAGCAAAATCCATTCGGCGCAGATATTAGACAAATTGCCGACATCAAAAGTAAGTACGTTTACGCATTTCAGGACACTTTACTTAGATTTTCCGAACGTTTTCCAGGTACTCCGGGACTATGGTCTATAAAACTACCCGATTCTAACGAAACAGATGACTCCACGGAATTTCGACCACTGTTAGATTCTGTTGATCGGCAACACGAAGCCACTCTTCAGATTTCAAAAGTCTATAAGGAAAACAGACTTCCTATAGGTGCTTTCACAAACTTGGCAGGCGGTAATGTTTTAGACACTTGGGGTTTTCTAATGAGCAGTCCTGACTTGGGTATTAGGTGTTGTGCAGGGAATCTTGAAGAGAAAATACAAGCACTTGCTTTACTTGAGAATCCCCAACTCAAACTCGTTGTGGACCTCATTTCACTCATAACCCTACACTGTCTGGAAGCTGCCGATATTGTTGTTAGAGCATTTGGAAAACTCCGCATTGCTCAATCAACCATTGATGAACTGCAAGGCATTATCAATGAGAGAGAATGTATGTGGTCGGAACGAGAAGGTATGACAGTTGGGAAACAAGGAGACCGATATGTAAAACAGATTATCAACCCCGAGGACGCTAAACACGGCATAGAATATCTAAAAGGCATTGTCAAATGGATTAAGGAAAATTGTGAAGTTGAGCCATGCACCCCGGCACTAGAAATGAACCAATTAGACAAGCGCGAACTCAATAATATGCTTCAACCGCATTTTATTGATACCCTTCTTATTGCAAATCAACCGGATTATTTGCTCCTTTCGGATGATGGACATCTTAGATTAAATGGAGTATGGACCCAAGTTGTATTAGAACATTGTGTTAATAAAGGTCTGCTTAGCAAGGCTGAATACGATAAGATGACGATAAAACTGGTTTGTTCGCATTACTATCACACGCAATTCAATTCAGACGTGCTAATCGAAGCAGCAGAACAATCGGACTGGAAACCCGTTGAACCTTATAATAGTTTAGTCCAAGTCCTGGGAGGTCAAAGATCAAGTTTAGTTTCAGCATTAAATGTGACAGCCGATTTTCTCTGTGAACTGTGGGAACAACCGATTCTGCATCACCAAAGCGAATATTTGACTCAAGTCTTGTTGAAAGAACTTACCTCCAACCGGAGAACTCGGGAAGTGCTTATTCTACTTGCAGAGCAGATCGAAAAAAGGTTTACATTGTACTTGCCAGTTGAAGAACGTATTCTTGAGCAGATCGAGGTATACGCACAAAAACATCCATTTTAGAAAACAAACTAAACAACCTGAACACTCTTTCAGTCTCATCTCCAATCGAAATATGGACATGCAAATTGAAGATTACTTCAACTTTTTAGCAGAAAACGACATTCGTATTAAGGGAACACGTATAGGTATTGAAACTGTTCTGGACGAGTATATTCATGACGGCAAAACAGCAGAGGCAATCGCTGATCGTTACCATACGGTTACACTGGAACAGGTCTACGCTACAATCCTATATTATCTGCAAAACCCAGAAAAAGTTGGTGCATATTTGGAAAATTATCTGGAATACTGCCGGAAGGCACGAGAAGAATACGAGAAAAATTTGCCCTCCGTTGTTGTTCGTTTGCGTGCGCTTAAAGCAAAAAGGCAGGCTGTTCCTAATAATTCACGCCCGAACATCCCGAAAGACGGTTCCGCAAGCACAATACCGTCTTTGCCCAAAAATGAACAGGAATAAAGATGCGTCGGTATTTGTTAGACGAACATATCCCACCAATCTTCCGCACGCAATTGCTTTATCATGAACCATCATTAACAGGCTTGGCGATTGGCGATGAAGGCACCCCTGCAAAAAGCACTTCAGACCCTGAAATCCTAGAGTGGTGTGAGCAGAACGGATTCAACTTGATAACAAATAATCAGAAAAGTATGCCTCAGCATCTCTCTGACCATTTGGCAGCTGGCCGCCATGTGCCGGGCATTTTCATAATTAATCTGAAAGCGTCAATCGGATTAATTATTGAACGTCTGATTCCCATTACTGGGGCATCCCATGAAGACGAATATATTGGTGAAGACGAATATATAGGTGAAGACGAATATATTGGTCAAATCGTCTTTATCCGACTTAAGTGAGGAAAAGGACGGAAATCTCCCAAATTAGTCCCGTTCAGTCATCGACTGCTTGAGTGTGCCCCACATTACCGCCAGTTTTCCAATGGGTTCAACCGCCAACGCCAGTGTATGCAATCGCCTCACGTCGGCATCACTTAACGCTCCCTCAAAAATAGCAACTTCGTCAATAGCACCGGCGTACCAGATACCGCCCAAGTGCTGTGTGTAGGCGATTGTCGGCTTGTGGGCGGCACCGTAAGCGATACTGATTGGATCAGGTGCCGGGGTCGTCTTTTTTAGTTCACCGTCCAAATAGATGCGGACGGACTTTTTGTTCTCAACAACTCCAACGACATGATGCCACTCGCCATCAGCTGGGAACGGTACGTAAGCGGAGGGCCAATGCTTTGCCGCGTTTGCCGTATCCGCGCGAATCCAGATGCCAACGTTATTGTTATCGAGCAGTTGAATGCCGTAGTTGTATTTGTCATAGATCGGATTTCGTGTGCCAAGGGTCGGTTTAATAATCGCCTCCATCGTCACAGACGGGAAGAAGAGGTCCTCCCTCATTCGTATCAAATCAACAGCACCGTCAAAATCGAGAGCTTCACTGCGAAACCCATCTATTTGGTTGGGTTTGCCCGTAATGGTTCCGGTGTTTTTCCCGAAAACATCTTTAATGTCTTTTCCTTGAACGGTGTCTTTGTCAAGGGTCCAAAGTGCCGCAAGCCCCATTTTGACTCTTGGATCCTCGGCTTTTGCGGACTGAATCACCGTGATAGAAATTACGAAACCGACTAAAAGCAGAACAGAGAGAGACAATTTCGTTTTCATGGATCGTTCCTCCTTAGATTCTGAACCTTATCAATCACGCCTTCAAAAACAGTGTTAATCGGATTTGGAAACGGGTAGGACATCGCGTTCAACTTCGTGAACCTTGTCGGGAAAAGTCCTACCGCGAACCCACATGACGGCGGAACCTCCCTTGGGTTTAGGCGTTGTCCATTCTGCTTGTGCACTGAGGTAGTGGGCAACGAAACTACGGCGGAACCGTAGGCTATGATTGTCCATGCTCTTATGCAGAAGGTGACTGTGAAACCAGATAACCGCACCGGGTGGCACCTCTACCGCAACACCGTCTTCATCGCGGACACCACGTGCCAATTTGAACTCACGTTGTTGTGAACCCTCAAGATCGTCATGCTGAAAAATATCCCATTTATGGCTACCCGGGATAACGTAGAGGCAACCATTCTCCCGATCTGCGGGGTCAATGGCTGTCCACGTCCCGACAGTCGTTTCCGTCCTAAACCGGGTACGGAAATAGAATTTATCTTGATGCCACGGGAAACCGAGACCAATCTTGGGTGCTTTCCAGATAAACAACGTATTGATACCGAGAATGTCTGGACCGAGAATGTCAACGATTGGGTCGGTGAGACGCGGATCACGCACACGGGCGAGGAATTCTGGGTCGTAGCAGCTCGGAAAATGAATTTTGTGTATGGCGTAGATACCTTGCTGCTCTGCTTTTCCATCTCTAACGAGGGCGTTCTGATCAATATGTTCAGGCGGAAATGGACGTTTCCGGTCAACAATGTCTTCCGCAACTTGCCGGAACGCATCGTTTTCTTCAGGCGTGAATACGTCCAAGCGGACCAGATAACCGTTCTCATTCCAATATGCCAATTCGTCTTCACTCAATCCAAAATGCCGATCCTGCGGTGTCGATTCTGTGTTCATTGCGAGCTCCTGTTTCAGAGTATACGGAACGGATAAAAGAATTTCCGAACCGCCGCAAAAATCATAGCATGTTTTGGGAAAAAGTCAAGAGAAACCAGAACGGTTCAATTACCGCGAGGTGGCCTTACAAGAAAGCGGATACGTGCGTTAAAATTTATATGTGGCTCCGAAGGTGAAATTAAACGGAAACCGCACGGGACTCTTATACGCCGAGGTCTCCAAGTCTATCGGAAATTCCTCGGAATCCGCTTTCTTGAATTCCTCAACAAGTTTATCAGGAAAACTGAAATTTATCTTATTTTGGCTGTTATAAACATTCCAGACTTCAATGAATTCAGTTACAGGAATGCCCCATTGCGTTCTTTGCCGACTCAACCGAAGATCTAAGCGGTGATACGCTTGAAACGCAGTGGGCGCAATCGCGCCTGCGACATCAGAGAGGAGTGGATGCATACCGAGCGTGGCGGGATCTTGGATCATTAGGAGTGTGCTTAGAGGAACTGCGGAAGTACCGCTTACATATTGCCACTTTGCGCCGATACTGACTTTGGGTCTCGGACTATAGTTGGCAACGAGACTGGCAATGTGTGTATTGTCAAAAAGAAAGGGTTTGTAGAGCGCGTCGGGGGTCTCACGCCGTTCTGCATGGGTATAGGCGTAAGAGAGCCATCCGAAAAATTTTTCGCTCATACGGTGCTGCAGGAAGATCTCTGCGCCATTTACAAAGCCAGTGCCTTGATTGCGATATACGGTTGTAATCGGTGTATCCGTGTCATCAAAAAGTGCATCAACATTGACAGATCGAGTGACTAATTTTTCCATGTCTTTGTAATAAAGCGCGAATTTGAGTTGTGTTTGTGGTGAGAGTTCATGCTCTAATTCGACGACATAGTGTTCGGTTATGCTCGATTTCAGGGCTCTGTTCCCCTCTGTTTTGAGGACTTGATACGCGAACGGGCTCTGTTCGTATCTACCATAAGCGATTCGGAGGGTAGAGGTCGTCGGGAGTGTTAAGCTAAGGCTGCCGCGTGGCTGAATTGAGAGTTCCTCCGTCAAATTGAGGTAATCAAACCGCACACCCAGTGCGACTGACAGAAAGGATAGTGGATCGTAACGTGCTTGTAGGTACCCTTCGGTGTGCTGAAAGTCGTAATTAAATTCGTCAAATTTCTCTTGCCAAACGAGTTTCTCGTCATCAGCACTGATGTTCTGTGGAAGGAGGGTGTGTGTCCTACTCTCGGCTGGACTGAAGGCGAAGAGAAGTCCTGGTTCAAGTTGAAGTTTCGGAGTGAGCTTGTAGGAGATGTCTTCGCGAAGGGTATACGTTGGCGTGTTAACTTGGACTGAGTAGATAAATTTTTCACTTGGCGATGCTTCACTTTGGCTTGGATTGCCACCGAAATTGATATTGAGAAAGTTATAAGAATGCGTAAGTGAAAGATGAGATGTGAGTGTATCGGTGAGATGCGAGCGGAGGTGGATGCCTTCTGCCTGAAACCCGTTCTTGAAATAGGCGGAAGAACGTGATGTTTCCTCTGATTCGGTGTTAGAAAAGTCAAAATGATCCGTCGCACCTATACCGTTGACAGTGAGGTGATGTTTTTCGGTGAGTTGGTATGCAAATTTAAGTTCATAATCCGACCAAGTGGGAAATGTCCAATCAAAGAAAAGTCCGAGTATGAGATTATAGGTTGTGAAACGTCCAGCGACGGACGCGTAACCCTTGTCCCCGATTTTGGTTTCAAAGAACCCGTGCGGCGATACAAAGTTGAAGTCCAAAACACCGCCCCACTGTTTATTCAAACGTTCGCGCGTTCGGATGTCAATAACCGATTGCGAATCCAATCCGAATTCTGCACCGTAGCCAGCTGCATACACATAGATGTCTTCAATACTATCAGAGTGCGTCGTTGAGAAGAATCCACCAAAGTGGAATGGATAACTCAGCGGGGTTCTGTCAAGATAGATGCGTGTATCGCCCGGTGCGCTCCCACGGATATGGAGTGCGCGGAGAAAATCGTTGGGAACACCAATGCCCGGCAGGGTCATGATTGCTCTGAGCGCGTCACCTCCTGCACTAGGGATCTGGACGAGTTCGCTGCCACGCATCTCTTTACGACTGATCGTTGGCAGAAGGCGTTGCCCTTCCACAATCACAGTTTCAAGTTGGACACCCGTTCCAACGGACTGTTCGGTGCTTTCCGGTGTATCCTCTTGAGCAGGGTTCGTTTCGGCAAACACAGAGAACGGCATCATGATCCCAATAGATAGGACAAAGAATAAGCAAGATTTCATAGGTGAGTTTCAACTTCCTTTAGGATAGGTTGTGAACAGTGTAAACAGAATGAGATACTTGAAAATCGTTAATCTCAGCATGCTGAATAGCGCGCTTTGTCTATGCGGCCACACAAGCGTTTGCGGATAACGCCGAAACCTTACGGTTTCTGAAAAATCGCCGCGTCTAATAAGGTATCAATCTCTGTTTTTGTGAAGGTGTAATTGACTGTTAATACACCGTTCCCAATGAAGATTTCGTAGGAATTAGGCAACATTACACCCTCATAATCCGTGTAATTATCATAGAGAAGGACCGCAATAGCATTTTTGGCATTCAGACCTGTATAGGTCGTTTTTGCTCCGACAAGTAGGTTGGAAGCCTTATCAATATAAAATACATCTTCCGAGTCAATGACGCGAATCACTGAGCATTCCTTACCCCAAAACAGCTCATCTTCAGCCAATTCAAGCGCGCTGCTACCCAGTTCTTCGTAGATTGCCTGCAATGGATATATATAGGTTGTGTTTTTCGCACGCCCATATTCTGTTTCTGGGAGGGTTGTTGGACTGTTTCCCATAATGGATTTCCAACCTTCTGTACCATTCCAGATGGTGATCTCACGGAAAAGTTCACCGAAGTCAAGTCTGGTATACGATTTTTTTCTAACGACAGTTGTTATTTCAATGCTACCTAATTCGTTCGCGGATTGCCCATTCCACTGCGTTAATTGTGCGTCGCCGGAACGTTGGACATTCCGAATTTCTGAGAGCCGCGCGAGACCGCCAATAGCATTAAAGTGTGATTCAAGTATATCGTTGAGTTTCATGCCTGTACTACTCCTTTTATTAATGCCATCAGTATTTCCAAACTGATTTCGGACATCAGGCTTTGATGTGAGATCAAGAACAATGGGAACATCAATCAGCTCGACAGTCATCTCGGATGTAGCATCAAAACTGTAAGGCCGCTGGAAACGCGCCAAGTATTGGTTGCTGATGCTGAGCATCATCACAATCAGAATAACAGTTGAAGCCGCAATTGCCCACGGCACTACCGGTGGGTTCCCTCCGGTAGGAGGTAAGGGTTTGATCCGCGGAATTTCGCGCATGATGTTCTCGGTTAAATTAGGAGACAGTTGGAAACTGCTCAGTGCCTCGCGAATCAGCGGTTCGTGCTTTTTTAAGCGTTGCAGCGCGCGGCGGACACGCATCCGAACTGTATCGGCGGACATCCCTAAAAACTCGCCTATCTCCTCATAAGTCATTTCGCCGAAGTAGTAGAGCGTGACGACAGTGCGATCGCTTTCCTTCAACTTCGCCAATAAGTTTTTGACCAATTCGCGTTTGGTTTCCGCTGCACTTTCCGCTTGCTCTGTAACTACGTATCCGGAGTAAGAAGTTCTCTCTGCTATTGCCATATCTATTTCCTCCAAGGATTGCGTTTGGATCTGTTTCTTGCGAAGCCATGCGAGGCAGCAGCGGTTCGTAATAACGTAAAGCCAACCCGGAAACTGACTTGGATTTTTCAGCGTTGCCAATTTTCGATAGACCTGTAGGAACGTCTCCTGCGTAATATCCTCAGCGATATGGAAATCCCCTATTTTTCGCCATGCGAGCGCGTGAACCCGCTTCTGGTACTGTCTAACCAAACACGCAAAAGCAGCGTCATCGCCTTCAAGGATACGTTGAATTAGTTCAATATTGTCATTTCTCATCAAACACCTCTAACGGAAAATGCTTTATCTACCTTTATCTACTATATAGTGACGCGACTTGAGGGGAAAAGCGTACACAATTCCGCGAAAAAGTGGAAAACTTTACACACTTACCTCAAAGTTTGCGTAAATATTCTAAAGTATGCTAAAATAGCGTACTGGTTCAAAATCACTGTCTGACACGGAGGAACGACAATGAGCACAAATGAATCACAAGCGAAGGAAACTTACCGCGCGACTGCATTCGCGGATTTCAAACCTGAACTTTCGGCTCCGGGTGCCACACCTGAAAGGTTGGCATACCTGAAAGAGCACGGCTTTGTCATCATCAACGATTTTGTTGATAACCCATGGATCCCGATTCTGCGAGAAGCAGGACGGCGTGTTACCGAGGCATGCGCCCCCGAACACACCTACGACAAAATTGACTGTTCAAAGGGCTACGTACATCGTGCAGCGGAAGATGAACCGTGGGCAATCCGGGGACTCATCCATCCCGCTTTCGGCGAACCAAGTTTCTCCGAATTCCACGGCTCTTCAGATTTCTTGGATTTCATTACCTCATGGTGTCACGGGGTCCAACCTGAGGACCTGACATTTAGTGGGATGCTACTATGGGCGAACCCCCGACGGAACGAGAACGGTCCGAGTTGGCACCGAGATGTGACATGGTGGGGCGACGGAGCAGGCTACTTCTCACAAAAGGAAATCCGCGGAGATACCCCTGAAGATTATTCCGAAGAGGTAGAGCGGATTCGTTGGAAAGAGATTCAAGAAAGCAACGAGAAGCGAATCACCGAACGGAACGGCGTAAGCATGTTTTTGGCACTTACAGACGACGAATGCCATGAACTCATTCCCGGTAGCCACCACCGGTGGCGTACACCGTTTGAGCACGACGTCCTACTCCCACAATCGATGAAAGATCAAGGTGTTCCATATACACCGAGCTGGAATAGGAAAGACCCTTTACCCGGTCAGGTCGCCATTCGGCTCAAGCCAGGTGAGGCACTCATCCGAAATGGCAACAACATCCACACCGGACACACCGTGCCTGAACGTGAGCGCAACACACTGTCCATCGGTTGGTCGAAATGGTCGGGTGAATTCACCGGCGAGCCGTCAGTCGCGGACGCACGGAACGCGTGGCAACTCGATCCTGCTGTCCGAGAGGCTTTACCGCACACGTGGATGCAGACAGCGTGGGACCGCTGGGCAGAAACGCAGAAACTCGGTGAAACACTTGAAGACCGGTATGCTGGTTATGACATCCGGCAGATCAAATCCGGAAAAGTCGTTGGCTGGCGCACTGAATTGGAACGTCAAGCCGCTGCAGCCGGTGACGCGTGGGAATCTTTCCAAACCGTTGGCTAACCCCCAACTATAGCGAATTATCAAAATAGGTAGACTTCTACCTATAGGTACTCCATTAGCGAACTTTCTAAATTCACCTGTCCCCTGTCCCCCTGATAAGGGGGATTTAGGGGGTTGGTGTTGATTGGTCACGTCCCGGTCGTGGGTGTTGTTCACACACTCCGTTTTTCTTTCTATCTCTTTCTTTCCCTTCTTACCACCCAAATCGCTAACTATAGTAATTTTTTGCGCTTTATCCTAAATTTACACTTACTCATGGTAAAGGGACTTGCAGAGAATTCTCCGTTTTCTAAAGCCCATGCCGTAAACTCTTAAGTCAAGTTCACGTTAATATTAGCACTTGAGAAAGTAAAGCAAAATAAAACATACTATAGTTGGTTTTCGTTGTCTGATGAAAAATATCAAATAGAAAGCCAGAAATTAGCAAGACTGATACACCTGCCGAAAATACGGTGGGAAGTAGTGCTGTAATGGGGGATTCTTAAAATGAAAAACCTAAGCACAATCCTTTGTGGATTAATCCTGTTCGGGTTACTTGTTTTCATACTAAAAGTTAGCACGCCTGATGTACCAAAACGGATGGTGTTCATTCCAGTGGGCGATGGCATGGATGCATTTTACATGGATGTCTATGAAGTCACAAACGCAGACTATAAAAAATTCATTGATGCCAATCCTCAGTGGGAAAAAGACAACGCTTTAGTCTCGGTTGTGGGGAATAAATACCTATCCCTTTGGGACGACAATATGTATCCAAAGGATAAAGCAAATCATCCGGTAGTGAACGTCAGTTGGTTTGCAGCGAAGGCTTACGCGGAATGGGTTGGCAAAGACTTGCCGACAGACGCACAGTGGGAAAGAGCGGCGCGCGGCACACCGGTAGGGAAGAAATACACCTCCGTTGCATCTATCACGTTCGGTTTTCCCGCAGCACGTGCCACCTTGATAGAGAAGAAATATCCTTGGGGTGATGCTGAACCCCAGAGTAGAGCGAACTATAACCGTTACACACCTACGACAGACTTCAGCGATCCACCTACAAGAGAGGTCGGTAGTTATTTCCCAAACGAATACGGACTCTACGACATGGCGGGCAACGTTGCGGAATGGTGCTTAGACGGGTTAAATTTTGACAATATCCGTGGTAGGTATCATAGAGTCCGTGGGGGTTCTTGGTTTGACGGTGCCGAGGGTATCCGAATCACGAGGAAAAGTCAATATCCCGTAGATGGTGCTGTAGCGACGCTCGGCTTTCGTTGCGCGTTGTTAACAACGGAGACGAATCCAACAACAAAGGTGGCAGCTGAGATGGCTTCTTTTCTCTATGATGAGATGCTCAGCCAGTTTGATAACGTGCGCTATAGCGTGTCAAAAGGTTATGCTGCACGTACTGACCTTCATCTGAGGTTCGTTGAAATTGTGACCTCCAATACCGGATACCCTCGTACATTTGGAAAGGAACTCATCCGTATTTTCCGCGAGGTCAATGCTGAACAGATGGAACCGGACAGTTCTTCTGAGCGGTTTGCTATTAACCACGATCTGATGCTTAGACTGTGGAGGCTCTATCTTGAGATTCATTTCGAGCACAGTGAGAAGAGTGCTTATGAGAAGTTGCGTCTGTTCAAGGAGAACCTTACGGAAAATATGAACGACATTATTGTGCCAGATAGAAGTTAAAAACGCACCATCCGAATAGGCACGGGGTGAAGGCAACACCCTGTGCCTACCCCCATCACCAGCCCCTTTTTCTCTTTCACCCACGAAACCTGAAAATATCTCCAAATTTTCGCTTGACTTTGCCTTCTGGATATGGCATCATAGACTTGGATATACGCTTTTGCTCACAACACAAATCAACCCGTGCATTATAATTAAACAACAGCCAACTGCATTGCCTAAAAAATTGGCAGGTGAGTCGCACGAGGTAGGGGAGGTGCATTGTAATGACAGGATTTGAGGAATACAGCACTGATGGATTTTATGACGAGATGTTTGCTCCAGATGGGAGTGCCCGTCCCGCTGCCCAGATGTTGGTAGAGCGGATTGAAGGTTTTCCTGAAGGCGAACTCACGCGTCGCCAAATTGCCGCTGAATATGCGTTACTCCGAATGGGCATCACGTTCAACGTCTACGCGGACGAGCAAGGTGTCGAAAAAATCTTTCCGTTCGATCTCATTCCACGAATTATTGATGCCAGTGAATGGGAATGGATAGAACGTGGACTCAAACAACGCATCCACGCGCTGAATCTATTCATTGACGACGTTTACCACGACCAAAAAATTCTTAAAGACGGTATCGTTCCAGCAGATGTCGTGCTTTCATCGGAAAGATACCTACAACCCTGCATCGGTTTAGACCCGCCGCGCGGGATCTGGTGCCATATCACTGGTACAGACTTAGTTCGCGATAGCGATGGACAAGTTTATGTGTTGGAGGATAATCTCGGTTGTCCATCTGGTGTCTCTTATGTCGTGGAAAATCGGCAGTTAATGAAGCGGACCTTTCCGCAACTCTTTGGGATGTCGCAAATTCAACCGGTCGAAGATTATCCGAGCCAACTGCTGAATACGCTCCGGTACCTCGTAACCGACAAAATCTTATCTCCTGAAGTTGCGGTACTAACACCTGGCGTTTATAACTCCGCATACTTTGAACACTCCTTCCTCGCGCAACAGATGGGAGTTGAATTAGTTGAGGGACGCGATCTCGTCGTAATGGACGGGTTTGTGCACGCGCGAACGACGAAGGGCTTTGAGCGTGTTGATGTCATCTACCGCCGCATTAACGACGATTTCCTTGACCCGAAAGCGTTTAAACCTGAATCAATGCTCGGCGTTCCAGGATTGATGGATGTTTACAAAGCCGGACGTGTCGCTTTGGTTAATGCCCCTGGCACTTGTGTCGCCGACGACAAAGTTGTCTGTGCTTTCGTCCCTGAGATCATCAAGTATTATCTCGGCGAAGACATTATTGTCCCAAATGTTCCGACCTACATGTGTTGGAAAGATAGCGATCAGAAATATGTGCTGGAGCATCTCGACGAACTCGTTGTAAAGGAAGCCAACCAGTCTGGCGGCTATGGAATGCTGATCGGCCCCCACGCAACCAAAGCAGAACACGAGGAGTTTGCCCGCCGAATCAAAGATAATCCGCGCAATTATATTGCACAACCGACACTCTCGCTTTCACGGGTGCCGGTGCTTATTGACGACCATTTTGAGGGACGGCACGTTGATTTGCGTCCGTTTATCCTTTATGGTGAAGAGATTTACGTTCTCCCCGGTGGATTGACACGGGTCGCACTCAAAAAGGGTTCGCTTGTCGTCAACTCCTCACAAGGTGGCGGTAGCAAGGATACGTGGGTCTTATCGGGGCCGTCAGGAAAAGGCGCGTAGAGGCGAGATTCCTTCACCTCTACATAAAAGCGCGAAAAGCCAAACAACGTGCGGCTTGGATTCTCTAAAGGATCCGTGTTCATCAAAATCTATCTGACTGACCGCAAGGAAAATTAAAAATATGCTGAGTCGCGTTGCTGAATCAATTTATTGGATGAGTCGCTACATTGAACGTGCCGAGAATGTCGCCCGTTTTGTCGATGTCAACCTGCGTTTGATCCTTGATGCACCCGTAGGTATGCAGGCACAGTGGGAGCCTCTTGTTGCGACCACAGGCGATGATGAAGTGTTCGCTGAACGTTACGGAGAGGCATCACGTGAAGCCGTCATTCGATTTTTAGCGTTTGACACTGAAAATCCAAATTCAATTGTCTCTTGCTTGCGGGCTGGTCGAGAAAACGCGCGGTCCATACGTGAAAATATCTCGTCAGAGATGTGGGAGCAGCTCAACGATGCTTACTTACTGGTCGCAAACACTTCCGAACAGTGGGCGATGGCAGAACCCCATGAATTCTTTACAGAGATCAAACTCGCATCACACCTCTTTATGGGACTCACAGATAATATCATGTCCCATAGCGAAGGATGGCACTTTTGTCAGTTGGGACGTTTAATTGAACGCGCGGACAAAACCTCGAGAATCGTCGATGTTAAATATTTTATTCTCCTTCCGTCTATCTGGGATGTGGACACACCTTTTGACGACATTCAATGGGGGGCACTGTTACACTCTGCCAGCGGTTTTGAAATGTACCGACGTACCTATGGACTCATCTCTCCGGACGATGTCGTCGCGTTTTTACTGTTAGATCGTGAATTTCCACGGTCGGTTCTCTACTGTCTCTCCAAGGCAGAGGAGTCCCTACACGCGATATCCGGCACCCCGTTGGAAACCTTCTCCAATCCAGCAGAGCAGCGTTTGGGGCAGCTCCGTTCCGAATTTGCGTATGCCCAAGTCAAACAGGTACTCACGTCGGGTTTGCATGAATTCCTTGATGCTTTCCAAACCAAGCTGAACTTAGTCGGTGAAGATATTTACAAAACGTTTTTCGCTTTGCGACCCGTCAATGGAGAACCTGCTGCAGAACAGGAACAGTCTCAGTCATCAGTTATCAGTTAAGAGATGGATTGGAGAATCTAACTTGCCTCTTGACTGTAAACCGATAACCATCTAAATGAAGGGCGACAGATATGTCAATCCGTGTAGGAATTAACCACAAATCTCTCTATCGCTATGACCGGCTTGTCGGCTTATCGCCACATATTTTTCGGTTGAGACCTGCGGTCCACTGTCGCACACCGATTGAGGCGTATTCGCTCAAAATTGAACCCGAAGAACACTTCATTAATTGGCAGCAAGACCCGTTCGGCAATTATCAAGCCCGTGTCGTTTTTCTACAACCCACACACGCCTTGTCGGTTGAGGTTGATCTCATTGCGGATATGACCGTCATCAATCCCTTCGATTTTTTCCTTGAAGCGAGTGCTGAACACTATCCTTTTTCATACCAGGCGCAGCTCAAACAAGAACTTACACCGTTTCTTGAAGTCAAAGAAGACGGCCCCTTGTTGACAGCGTGGTTGGCAAATATTTCTCGGACGAAGAAGAAATTCAATGACTTCCTTGTTGACATCAACAGATCTTTGTCGGAACATATAAAATACACCATTCGGATGGAACCAGGGGTCCAATCCTGCGAAGAGACTTTAGAAAAGCAGATCGGTTCATGCCGGGACACAGGGTGGCTGCTTGTCCAGATTTTGCGACATCTCGGTTTGGCCGCCCGTTTTGTTTCTGGTTACCTTGTGCAGCTTGTCGCCGATCAGAAACCTGTGACAGGACCTGCTGGTCCTCCGCAAGACTTCACCGATTTGCACGCTTGGTGCGAGGTTTACGCACCCGGCGCAGGGTGGATAGGATTAGATCCGACATCCGGCTTACTCGCAGGAGAAGGACATATTCCATTGGCGTGTGTGCCAGATCCGGTGAGTGCCGCACCCGTCACCGGCTACACAGATCCATGCGAAACAGAATTTACCTATAGCAACACTGTCCAACGTATCTACGAAGACCCGCGCGTGACGAAACCCTACACGGAAACACAGTGGGCTGATATTAATGCTCTCGGCCAGCAGGTTGACGAGGATATAATTCAGAATGATATCCGATTGACAATGGGCGGTGAACCTACTTTCGTGTCAGTTGATGACACAGAGGGTGCAGAATGGGATACGGAAGCGGATAGCCCCAGGAAAAGAGAATTGGGCGCGGGGCTTTTGCAGCGTTTACGCGATAGTTTCGGACCCGGCGGTGCACTCTATTACGGACAGGGAAAATGGTATCCGGGTGAACCTTTACCGAGATGGAAATTCGGGTGTTTTTGGCGCAAGGACGGGGTACCTGTATGGCGGAACGATAAACTTCTCGCCGAACCTCACAAGGATTATGGCTTCGGTTCCCAAGACGCGGAGCGATTTATACATCGTCTCGCCGAATGCTTGAAACTCTCACCGGATAAGGTAGTTCCAGCTTATGAAGACGCGCTTTTTTTTCTCTGGACAGAGGATAGGCTGCCTGTCAATATTAATCCGCTTGAATTTGACTTCAAAGAGGCTTCTGAACGACACCGACTCGCGCAGCTTCTGCAAACAGAGGCACTCGGTGAACCGATTGGCTACACACTACCGCTCCGCTGGGATCTTGTAGACGATACTTGGGAAAGTTGCGCGTGGAATTTCAAGGGTGAACGCATGTCCTTAATTCCCGGTGATTCACCGATAGGATTTCGTCTACCGTTGGAATCTATACAATGGATACCTCCTGAAGAACGCGAAACAACTTATGAACGTGACCCGCTTGAACCGCGCGAGGAGAATTTAGACGTATTAGAACAAACGAACTTACAAAGCACACCGACCACAGAAAACGGGGAAGAGCAGACAGTTTTTCACACGGCACTCTGCGTTGAACCGCGTGAGGGACGGTTGCACATCTTCATACCACCGCTAACGCATTTAGAACACTATTTGAAACTCCTTGAAGCGATTGAAGCAACAGCTGAAGCCTTGGGTATGCCGGTAATTCTTGAAGGATATGAGGTCCCACATGATTCGCGAATTGAATCTCTAAATGTGACACCCGACCCAGGGGTCATTGAGGTGAACATTCATCCAGCGAAAAATTGGGATGAGGTGGTACATAACACCACAATGCTCTATGCACAAGCACGGTTAGCGGGACTTAGTGCTGAGAAATTCATGTTGGATGGTCGGCATACTGGAACCGGAGGCGGCAATCATATTGTGATTGGTGGAGCCACCCCGGTGGACAGTCCATTCCTGAGAAAGCCGCACTTACTGCGAAGCCTCATCACCTATTGGCAGCATCACCCCGCTTTGTCTTATCTCTTTTCTGGTACATTCATCGGACCAACAAGCCAAGCTCCTCGCGTGGATGAGGGGCGCGATGAACAACTCTATGAACTTGAGGTGGCTTTTGAGCAGATGCCTGATGAAATAGGTGATGCGGAAGATGTCCCGCCTTGGCTCGTAGACCGGCTGCTGAGACACCTCATGGTAGATCTTACCGGTAATACACATCGAGCGGAGTTCTGTATTGATAAACTTTATTCACCCGATGCAGCGAGTAGAAGACTCGGATTGCTTGAACTACGCGCTTTTGAGATGCCACCGCATGCCCAGATGAGTGTCGTGCAGATGCTATTGGTGCGCGCATTAATCGCCAAATTCTGGAAGACACCCTACAAAGGCAAACTCGTACGCTGGGGGACAGAATTACACGATCGTTTCATGCTTCACCACTATGTCCACGCTGATATACAGGAGGTCGTTACCGAACTCCAAGAAGCAGGCTATTCGTTTGAGATGGCGTGGCTTGAACCGTTTTTTGAATTCCGTTTCCCGAAGTTGGGTGCTATAAATATACAAGATATTGAACTGGAATTAAGGATGGCAATTGAACCGTGGCATGTACTCGGTGAGGAGGTAACCCGGATGGGAACCTCACGTTTTGTTGATTCGTCTGTTGAGCGGCTCCAAGTGAAGGTCAGCGGATTGACAGATTCCCGCTACATCGTCACGTGCAATGGACGACGCTTGATACTTCACAATACTGGCACATACGGAGAATATGTCGGTGGGGTGCGCTATCGTGCGTGGCAACCGCCATCAGCATTGCACCCTACAATTGGCATACACTCACCGCTCGTGTTTGACATCATCGACACATGGAACGGGCGTGCAATTGGGGGCTGTACCTATCACGTTTCCCATCCGGGCGGTCGACACTACGACACCTTCCCAGTCAACGCCTACGAGGCGGAAGCCCGACGTGTAAGTCGGTTCGGGGCTGATGGGCATACACCAGGTATTATTCAACCGCGCCCATCAGCACCCGCAACTGGACGTTTTTTGGCTGAGGGGAATCCACCTGGTCCGATAAATGTTCCGCCAGAAGAGATGAATGCTGAGTATCCCTATACTTTAGATCTCCGTAAGGGCTTTTAATCTGGTGCCAAGGGTAAAAAAAATGGAGAACGCGTGATACAAGTTGAGTGAAAATAGAAAAATGCAACGTGCAGATGTAAAAGATTGGGCGGTAATTGGCGATAGTTATAACGCCATCGAATCGTCCCGTGGACGTACAGGCAATGTTCCCGGTAAGCAGATCGATGAGATGCTGGGGGCGGATAGAAAAATCAATCCGCACTGGCATGCCTTCATGCAGGCACTTGACACCTTAGGACTCGCGGAGATGGAATCTCGCGACAAAGAGGTGCAACGTCTGCTTCGGGAGAATGGTGTCACCTACGTCTTACATGGGGAACAGCAGGGACATCGCCCGTGGGAATTAGATCCCATTCCACTAATTATCTCAAAAACAGATTGGGAAACGATCTCTGACGGACTTACACAACGAGCGGAGCTGCTAAACTTAATTTTGGCGGACCTCTATGGTGAGCGAACCTTAATCAAAGATGGGTTGATACCACCAGAAGTGGTTTATGCACATGCCGGATTTTTGCGAGCGTGTGTCGGGCTTGTTCCGTCTGGATTCCCTTTCCTGTTGAGTTATGCCGCCGATTTGGCGCGCGGACCGGACGGCGAAATGTGGATACTCGGTGATCGGGCACAGGCACCATCAGGTGCAGGCTATGCACTCGAAAATCGCACCGCCCTCGCGCGCGCACTACCAAACCTCTTTGGTGAAGTCGGCGTTCATCGACTCTCTTTTTTCTTTCGCGCACTACAAAACAGCGTAGTGGACCTACAACACCAACTCGAAACCGCTTCCCGTATTGCCCCACACCAAACAGACAATCCACAGGTCGTTGTACTGACCCCTGGTCCTCTCAATGAAACTTACTTTGAACACGCGTATCTGGCAAACTACCTCGGTTACACCTTAGTCCAAGGGGACGACTTGACGGTGTGGGATGGGCGCGTTTGGTTGAAATCGCTTGATGGCTTGCGTCCTGTTGATATTATTCTGCGCCGAGTCGACGACATCTTCTGTGATCCGTTAGAACTCCGACAGGACTCAAGACTTGGGATCGCAGGTTTGCTGGAAGCGATTCGACAGGGAAACGTGGTCGTGATAAATCCACCGGGTAGCAGTGTTTTAGAAAATCCGGGCTTGATGCCGTTCCTGCCGAACATCGCAAAACGGTTGATAGGTGAAGATCTACGTCTCCCCTCTGTCGCAACATGGTGGTGTGGACAACCGAAGGCGCGCGACTATGTGTTGGCAAACCTCAAAAAGTTAGTTGTCAAACCCATTCACCGTCAACCGGGCAGACGCCCCCTGTTTGGAACTGAACTCGATAGCACCCAACTTGATGCACTTCGCGCTCGGATTAATGCCAAACCGCATCTCTATGTCGGGCAGGAGCATGTTCACTTCTCCACAACCCCCTCGCTGATTGAAGGGAAACTTGAACCCCGCCGCGCGATCCTCCGTAGTTTTTTGTTCGCAGAGAGAGATGGCTACACCGTGATGCCGGGTGGACTTACCCGTTGTGCAGGCGAGAAGGGTGAACTGACAATCTCAATCCAAGATGGTGGGGTTAGTAAAGACACCTGGATACTTGCCTCTGAACCTGAACCGCATGTCAGTTTATGGCAGCGACATATCACGGAGGTGATGGGGCCTGCTTCTACGAGTCCCGCTGGATTGTCGAGTCGTGCAGCTGAGAATCTGTTCTGGGTAGGTCGCTATGCAGAACGCGCAGAGGGGCAAGCGCGGCTCCTGCGGATTATGTTGAATAAGGTCAAGATGGGTAGGATGGGCTTGGAGACTTCGCACTTAGCACAGGGACCGCCTGCTGCGCTCTTTACGGAGACTTTCGGTGACGATGAAAGGGAAGTATCAGAACTCGCGTATCTCCACAGCATGCTCCGCTCCCTGACCGGCTTAACTTCATCGCACCCGGGTTTCGTCAGAAAAGACGAACAGTCGTTAGGAGATGAGCTTCTTTCCATCATGCTGGACGTGGAAAACACCGGTAGCTTGGTGTCTACGCTTCAGGCACTTCTCACCGCAGCTTACGCAGTCAGAGACCGCTGGTCTACCGACACATGGCGTGTGATGAACGGCATTGAAGATCTATGTGCTGCCCTTGAAAAAAGCGTCTCCAAAGATGGAGAGGCAAGTCCAAAAATATTGACGGATCTCGTGCTGCAAGAGGCGGAATTAGCCTCACTCGATCAACTCATGATCTTTCTTTCAGCATTGAGTGGGCTTAATGCCGAAAACATGACGCAAACGATCGGTTGGATTAGTTTGGATATGGGGCGGCGTATTGAACGCGCACTGCTTCTCATCGTGCTTTGCCGTTCGAGTCTTGTCGCTGTTCAGGACGACTGGGTTGAATATATGTTACTTGAATCTGTCCTTGCTGCCGCCGAGAGCCTGATCACTTACCGCAGCCGCTATCGTACAGCACTCCACTTTCCAACTGCCTTGGAGTTGCTACTTCTTGACGAGAACAATCCGCGCTCGCTCCTATATCAGTTGAAACGGCTTGAGGAACAGATACGTATCCTCCCAAGAGAAAAACTCGGCTACCGGCTTAGCGAGGAGGAACAACTCATTCTGGAGGCTTTAACGCAGTTGCAGCTCTCTAATACAATCGACCTCGCTGAGCGTTCGGAACACACAACACAACGTAAGGGGTTAGAAAAACTCCTCGTCCGTCTTGCACAGATACTGATTGACATTTCCGATGTCCTCACGCAGACCTATTTTAGCCACGTCCAAAGACCGCAGCAGTTGATTACAACCGATAACCTTTAGTACCGAGGAGTGCCTCACAGCGTCTATAGGATTATTGCGATGAACTACAAGATCGTCCATAAAACTGAATACAGCTATACCCATCCCGTGAACCTCTGCTATAACGAGGCGCGTTTGAGTCCCCGGAGTTTTGCGCATCAGGACTGTAGCGAGAGTCAATTCGTTGTTGCACCCGAACCCAGAGAGTGCCGAGAACGTCAGGATTTCTTCGGAAACACCGTTTACTATTTCACAATCCAGCAGCCTCATAATCAGCTCACGGTTACGGTTACGAGTCGTGTGAGCGTCAAAGATAGAGAGATGCAACTGAATTTCGCCGAGCACCTCACTTGGGAGGAGGTGCGACAGCAGCTGCAAATGGATCAAAACCCAGGAATCCTGGAGATGCGGCAATATGTTCTTGACTCTCCAATGGTTCCGATGATGCCCGAACTTCATGCTTATGCTGAAAAGTCGTTTACTAAAGGAAAACCGCTGCTTGAAGCCGTTAACGATTTGACTACCCGTCTCTACACAGATTTTACCTACGATCCGGGTTTCACGACAATCGTAACACCTTTGGCTGATGTCATAGAGTATCGTCGGGGTGTTTGTCAGGATTTTGCGCATCTCGGTATCGGGTGTCTACGTGCGCTCGGGCTTGCTGCGCGTTACGTCAGCGGCTATATTGAAACCACTCCACCACCGGATCAAGAACCGTTAGCGGGTGCCGATGCCTCCCATGCGTGGTTTTCTGTTTATCTGCCGCAGCTTGGCTGGGTAGATTTCGATCCAACAAATAATCAGATACCAGCAGATCAACACATCACAATCGCATGGGGGAGAGACTATGCGGACGTAACGCCGCTGAAGGGTGTTGTCTTTGGGAGTGGCACACATGAATTATCTGTCTCGGTGGATTGTAAACGGGAAAATTTTTAACCAGTCGCATGCTGGTTATCAGTTTTCAGTTCGGTTTTTCTGCAAAAAACCTTTCAGTTTTCAGAAAGAGACTTTGGAATTATCCAAAACCTCTTGTAACTGAAAACTGAAAACTATTAAAGCGGATCTACGGAGAAGAACGCGAAAATCATTAATCCCGCTAACCGAACCGCAAGGAAAATTAAAAAAATGACAATTGAAGCGTTTCAGAAGCAAATTGAAGATATCTATTACACGCGCGATGCTGAGCGCGGCGTGCCACTAACCTTTACATGGTTCGTTGAAGAGGTCGGCGAATTGGCAAAGGAGATCCGCAAACAGCCACAGGACATGGAACGACTGCGAGAGGAATTCGCCGATGTTTTTGCATGGCTCGCTACATTAGCAAGCCTGCTCGGTATTTCCTTAGAAGATGCCGCGCAAATCTACGCAGCGGGCTGCCCGAAATGCAAAGATACGCCCTGCGACTGTTAACTCGCGTGGTGGACTTAATTTCCATTCAAAAACCGATCGAAGTTACCGCCGAACAGGTTGTTGACATCCCGCTCAATCTCTGCCGAAGTCGGTCCCCACCCGACATCGAGAAGCGTTTGATATTTCTCTACCAAAACGTCCGCGATAATCTGACGCGAGTGTTTCCACTTATAGACAAGCTGATCCAAAATTCGTGCATCGGAATGCTGTGGGATAACACTCAAACCGAGCAGTTCAATCCGTTCCCGTGTAATCTCCTCAATGACGCTCGGATTATTCATAAACCACCAACATCCGAATATCATCAGATTCTTGAATTTCCGCCCAATCACACACAATTCATGCTGGTTCTCGCGCGACAGGAGTGTAACGAGAAACTTATTGTCAGGATTTTCACGGAGTAGCGTTTCCAGACTCGTCAAATCTGCTTTCCCACTTCCGTCGCCTGCCATCTGAAGTTGTGGATTGACCGCACGTTTCACGCCAATCATCAGTGCGAACGGGACGTTAAATTCACGAGAAATCGGTAATATGCAGTTATCAAAGAGCCTTCCAAGGACACCATCCTCAGGGTATTGGAAATCCGGTGGGAGAGAGACCGCCATATACTTCGGATTCATCCGCTGAATCCAAGTTTCCAAAAATCGGCGCACCTCTTTGTAGGTCTTCTCTGTTGATAGATCAGGATCAACATCGTAGCCGAGACCGAGAAGGTGATCATAACCGACTTCTTGGTATGTGTTGATGAGGACATCCATCCGAAGAGCCGCTTCAAAGCGCGTGTCACCCGTGTCACCAGATTGCCAGACCGGTACTTCTGCCGAATCAAACGGGTCGTTCGTCATCACCACTTTAGAGACATTCGCGCGTTCAAAAACAGTGTCAATAAATGCCTCAACGGTGGTATCCGCAAAATAGTCGCGGTAGTCTTGTAGATTGCGAGACCCGACATCTAACCCCAATTCATTTAAAGCCGTCACAACCCCTCGGCACGCCTCACTCACCGGTGAGTTCTCAATAAAAAGCGTCTGCCAGATGAGATCTGCTTGTTCCGTCTTTGTCATCGCCCAAAATTGCTGATACGAGACATCGGATTTGCGAAAGACTTCAGCGATGAGGTAGTGATACGTCAGTAATTCATCTATACCCCATAGCAACAAGTCACCGAAAGGTGGACTAAAGAGGTGCGTGTGAATATCTGTGATGTTTTGCGTGTCAACAGCATCAAAAACAGCGGTTTTCAACTGTTCTGTGGTAGCAAGTGTCTGTGTATGATTCATATTCATTTAATCCTCCAGATTCTGAAAAAAATAATTAGAAAAAACGGATGTTGACACCTTCCAACTCCGTTTGAACGAACTCGCGGCAGTCCTTCATTGAAACGTTGGATCATAAAACAGAGTCAAACAGCGGGTACGCCAAACCCCACTGTTCCCGAACTGTATCCATGGTTTTGATGATGGATAGAGACTCATCCAACGGCATCACACGGCTTTCAAGTTTTCCTCTCCGTATACAGTTGATGACTTCAATCACTTGGTTTTCAAAGCCATTTTCGATGAAAGGCATCTCAATGTGTACGGGATCTTTTCCAGTCCGAATGAGCGTTGCAGAAGTCGCTTGCCAGAATTCGGGAATATGTATTGATCCTTCGGTTCCGATAATGCGTGCTTTCTTTGAGGTCTCGGTTCTGATAGCACAGAATAAATTGGCGATTTGCCCAGCGTCATAGCCTAACAGGATAGACGCTTGTTCGTCTACGTTGGTTGCTCCGATGTGTGCCAGACTGGTGATTTTAGACGGTGCACCGAATACCATATATGCAAGCGCGACCGTGTAAACGCCAACGTCCAAAAGCCCGCCGCCCCCTAACTTTGGATTGAACAGCCTACCTTCAAGGATTTCGGTACTCAGCGTTTTTCGAGATCCGTGATCCGCTGTCAGCAAACGCGGTTCGCCTATAGCACCCTCAGCCAACCATTCTCGAACTTTAACGATTACGGGAAGAAAGCGGGTCCACATGGCTTCCATTAGAAATTGCTTGCGTTCTCGCGCACATGCTATCATTTCCTGAGCCTGTTCCGCATCTACAGTGAGAGGTTTCTCACATAAAACCGCTTTTCCCGCTTCCAGACATAGCATCGCACACTCCTTGTGAAAAGGGTGCGGCGTTGCCACATAGATAACGTCTACTTCAGGATCGTTCACCAATTCGATGTAACTGCCGTGTCTATGTGGAATATCAAACGTGTCTGCAAATGTGTTGGCTCTCTGGGAGTCGCGTGAACCGACAGCAATAATTTCGGCATCAGGAACCACTTTCAGTCCAGTGGCGAATTTATGTGCAATACCACCGGGCCCGAGTATACCCCATCTTATCTTTTTCGGCATTCGGGTTTCCTTTTTCCGTGAGAAAATTCTGAGATTTAATAAGAGTCAGTAATTTTTAATAAACAACTCATCCCCTTTTGCAGCACTCGTTTTCCGATAATTGTTCATCCCATATTGCAATGTCCATTCCTGAATTTCGGCGAAGGCAAAAAGTTCCCTAATAACAGGTGAGTCGTCATAGGTAATTAACCATTTGTGTGGGCACTTCCTCATATTTTCGGCGAATTGCGCGTGATCAAATGTGGTATGGAGGGTGCCTCTCACGCCGTATAACTTTGACTCCGTCGCTTTCCAATAGGGTGGATCAAGAAATATAAACACATTGTCGCCGTCTTGGCAAAGTACTTCGGTATAATCTCCGTTGGTGATTCTGGTTCCAGCAAGATAAGGCGATATGTTTTTGACACGTTCAATGGACGAATCTGTGAATCGCTTCTCGTAAGCGGATTGTGAATATCCACCGGAATCCACGATACCGGAGAAGGTAATTCGGTTGAGTACAAAGAAGCGCACTGCACGCTGAAATTCAGAAAGTGCGTTTCGGTTCTGGTTCAGTTCATCTTTCGCCTCTGTCAATTCCTCAAACAGCGCGCGCCCATCGATAGTGGTTGTGTGTGTTTCTCTCAGCATCGCAACTAAGTCTGGCGCATTATCTCTAACCTCTTTCCAGAAACAGTAGAGATCGTAGTTGAGATCGTTAATCCAATAGGATTTGATGCGATCTTGAAAGAGACTTCGGATAGCAAAAAAGACAGAACCACCGCCAACGAAAGGCTCGCGAAATTCTGATATATTCAACGGAACACGCGGCAGAATTTGTTTGAGTGCTCTTGATTTACCACCCGGATATCGCAATGGACTTTTCGGTGATTTAGCCATGACGACCTGTTACGGTGTATATGTTGCATCTCTTATGAAACCTGTTAAATAGAGGGACGGCACCTGAGACCTCCACGCGGAATGATTATAGAATCACAAGGTTACAAACCTCAGCAGTAAACGGACCCACGCCTCGAAAGTCTGCTAGAATATTATAAGGATTATCCAAAGTTTAGTCTTTAATTTTGTTGGTAATAAAATTAATGATCTCTTCGGGGGAGTGTTTGCCGAATCGGATGTAAACACCGCGGAAGTTTTCGAGGCGTGTTGGGTGGGCGAACGGACTGAGCAGCACCCCGTTCGCGTCGGTGTAGAAACTGCGAAATGTTTCCCAAGGTCGTTCCAACTTGTAGAAACAACAACTTGTAATGATAAGCTTATCCACTTCAAACTGGTGGTGAAACGGCAGAAAATATTTATAGAGCGACCCGATCAAAAAAATAGCCGACAGGACAGCGACATAAATTAATTGGAAACCCAGATAGATGATAAGCAAAAGGAGTACGAGAAAAAGCCCCAACAGCACAGATTTGCGCCAATTCTCAACGAGTGGATGCACTGTCCATGAAAGCGTTGTAGGCGCGTGCGACATATCGGAACTCTTTCTTATACGTGTTTGTGGACGCGAACGAGGCTATTCTGTGGTATCTGTGGCACCGCCATCAATCTCTGTCTTTGAGTCATCTTGGGTATCACTCCCACTGCCTTCATCTGTTGGGGTTTCGATAGTCTCTCCACCTGTAGTATCAGCAGGTTCGGTTGTGGCTTCCTGTGTCGTCTCCTGCTCAATCGGCGTGAGTTCACTGCCGGTATCTTCACCGTAGAAACGCATGAGGAACAGTGAAATAACCATAAACCCGATAGCGAGCCATGTCGTCAACTTACCCAGAAAGGTCGCTGCACCGCGTCCTCCGAGGACAGACTGCATTTCCGCACCACCGAACGCGCTCGATGAAAGCCCTTCGCCTTTGCTGTCCTGCAAAAGAATAATCAGTGTCAGAACAACACAGATTGGCACGAAGAGAAACACTATAAAACCCATGATAATTTCCATCTGATCATTTCCTCCTATGAATGGTTATCAGTTATCGGTTGTCGGTTAAGAGGGTGTTTGGTAACAATTCCCCAACTTCGGGTACTCCAGAAGGAGGTAAATCGTTACAAATTCCCTCTTTAACTGATAACTGACGACTGACAACTGAAAACTATTTTCGCAAACGATTCCGCTTCAAGGCTTGCACCGCCGACAAGGGCACCGTCCACGTCAGGCTGCGCCATCAATTCTGCCGCATTTTCCGGTTTAACACTACCACCGTATTGAATACATATCTGTGACGCAACTTCTGCTGAGTAAGCGTCTACCAGTAGCCCTCGAATGAAATTATGCACTTCCTGTGCTTGGGCGGGTGTCGCCGTTTTCCCAGTGCCGATTGCCCAAACCGGTTCGTAAGCAATAACACAAGACAACAGGTCGGCGGCAGATAAACCCGCAATACCTCCCGTGACGTGACTCTCAATCACTGCTTCTGTTTGATTGGCTTCTCGTTCTTCAAGCTGCTCGCCGACACAGATAATCGGCTTTAAGTCGTGTGATAAGGTCGCTTTCGTCTTCTGATTGACGCTGTCATTTGTCTCGCCGAAGTATTGCCGCCGCTCCGAGTGTCCGATAATGACATAGTCACATCCGGCATCTTTTAGCAGTGGTGCTGAGACTTCGCCGGTAAATGCACCGCTGTCTTCTGAATAAACATCTTGGGCAGCAAGACGAATGTTACTGTTGGCTATAGTGTCGCTAACCGCGGCAAGTGCGGTGAACGGGGGTGCTACGATAATTTCAACATCGGTGTCATCCGCAACTAACGCCTTTAAGGCTGTTGTGAGCGCGACCGCCTCTGAGATCGTTTTGTTCAGTTTCCAATTCCCTGCAATGATCGGTATTCTCATAGTCCCTTCCATTAGAGTGTGCGCTCAACGAGTTCGACGAGACGGTTGGAGTAGCCCCACTCGTTATCATACCATGAAAGGACTTTGATGAGTCCATCCTCAATCACTTTGGTAAAGGGACCGTCAAGAACGGAGGAGAGTTTGTTCCCGTTGAAATCCGATGAGACGAGGTCGAGTTCGGAATAACCGAGAATTCCATCTAAACTGCCTTCTGCAGCTTCTTTCAGTGCTGCGTTGACCGCTTCAGCACTCGGTCTCTGTTTGAGATCGACGGTGAGATCAACGACAGAAACGTTCGGTGTCGGCACACGGATTGCGAACCCATCGAGTTTACCATTCAATTCTGGCAAAACTTTCCCAACTGCTACAGCGGCACCGGTTGTCGTCGGGATCATCGAAAGTGTCGCTGCGCGAGCGCGGCGCATATCGGAATGTGGGAAGTCATGAACCCGCTGGTCGCCGGTATACGCATGGACAGTTGTCATTAAACCGCTCTCAATTCCAAATTCTTCGTGCAGGACCTTCGCGACGGGTGCAAGGCAGTTCGTCGTACATGAGGCATTAGAGATGATATGATGTTCTGACTTATCGTATTTATCATCGTTCACACCGATGACAATCGTGATGTCTTCACCCTTCGCGGGTGCCGAGATAACCACTTTTTTCGCACCACCAGCGGTGATGTGCTTCTCAGCGTCTTCCCTATCTGTAAAAAAACCGGTGGATTCGATGACAACATCCACACCGAGTTCACCCCACGGCAGATTGCCCGGATCCCGTTCGGCGAGAACGCGTATTTCTTTGCCGTTTACCACCAAGCCATCGTCTGTGGCAGCAATGTCATCGGACAAGATGCCGTGCACGGAGTCATACTGGAGGAGATGCGCGAGCGTCTCCGGACTCGTCAAATCGTTGATAGCTACGAATTCTATATCTAATGCTGGATTCTGCAACGCTGCTCGAAAGGCGTTCCGACCAATCCGACCAAAACCATTAATACCTACTTTAGTTGACATGAGATAGATGGATTCCTCTATAAATTTTTTGCCGTTACAGGGCTTTCTTTTAACGAACTAACAGCAAGCTTTAGAAACCTACAAACCACACAAAAAAAGAACATACCGGGCTATTCACAATACGGGCTTGCAAGTGATACTCCTTGATTTGCTATTATTCAAGTCTTACGATTTACATCTTCTTTAATTATACTCTAAACCGCAGTAAATTGCAAACGCGTTGTTAACGGATTTGACCGCTCTGAGGCAATTTGACTTGACAATTTGAAACATTTCAGGTACTCTATTGACATGTCCACAGACACCAATAAAAAATCGCATCAACCTACCGGGAATTTCCGTGCTATCCCTGTCACAGTGCCGGAGAATCTCGGTAACATTCGAGTTATCCTCTTTGAACCACGTGAACCCGGAAATATCGGCTCTGTCGCCAGAGTCGTGAAAGGAATGGGACTGTCGCAGCTCTATCTGGTAAATCCTGTTCCGTTCCAAGATGTCGATGCAGCGTGGTATATGGCACACGGTGCGAAGGATATTCTCGAAAATTGCCACGTCGTTCCTGAACTGAAAGACGCACTTGACGGCATCCAATATCTGGTGGGGACGACACACCGTCGCCGCGATGTACGTCTACCGCAGCCTGTATCTGCCCGCGAAGCGGCGCACACGATCGCTACAATTTCGCAGGATAAATCGGTCGCACTGCTTTTTGGACGCGAAGACTTTGGCTTGTCCACCGATCAAATGAGTCTCTGCCAGTTGACCGCAAGCGTCCCGATGGCGACGAAAAATCCATCTCTGAACTTAGCACAGGCAGTCCAAATCTTTGCCTATGAAGTCTTCGTCGCGAGTCTGGACGAGTATCCACCCTCCGAAATCGACTACGCCGAAGTGAACGCCTTGGAAGAGTTCTACGAGCGCGTGACTCGTCTATTGGATAAGGTAGGCGTGACTCCATATAACCAAGACTGGGAGACGTATTTAAAGTCATTGCGGCGTGTTTTCTCTCGTGCCCCGTTGGAGGCAAGAGACATTGCTACACTGGACATAATTTTCTCTACCACATATCGGCACATTGAACGTCTTGAGAAAAAATTAGCAGAGGAAAAATAGTTTTCGTAGCATCTGTTGTCCAAATAGATACGCCCAAAATCTTACGGTAAAAAGTCATGAAAACGTTTGGCACTTATGGACCCGTGAATCCTGAAGAGAATTACGTCGTTTCACGCGCTGAGGAGCTCGCTGATTTCATCAATCGCGTCAAACTCGGACGATATATCGTTATCTTTGCGCCCCGGCAGACAGGCAAAACAACGTTCTTCCAATGGGCACTTGATGCACTCGCCGCCGACACTACAGAAACCTATTTCCCGATTGAACTCAACTTTGAAGTATACGAAGGCTATTCTGCCCCCGGTTTTTACGCCTCACTCTATAAACGGATTTATGAGGAGATTAAATGTGTCTTCCAGAAGCGCGGCATCGCGCCTTCCGAAGCCTTAAGTCAATTCTTAGAGGACACAAAGTTAACAGACAACGTGGCGATGCTTGAATTCTTTCAAGAGTTCGCAACTTTTCTTGGAGATGAGAGGCTTGTCCTCATCATTGACGAGTTTGATGGTATCCCTCGCGATGCTGTAAGTGGTTTCCTTCGTTCACTCCGCAATATCTATGTTCACAGTTCTATGAGTCAATGTCCCTACAGTGTTGGCATTGTAGGCGTTAAGAACATCGCGCAGCTCAATTTAGACCGCTCTATCTCGCCGTTCAATATCCAAGACGAGTTCACCTTACCTAACTTCACGCTTGAACAGGTCAACGAACTCCTTGCACAGTATACGCATGAAGTCGGTCAAGCCTTCGCATCCGAGGTTGTTGAGAATATTCACAGACAGACTGCCGGACAGCCGTTCCTCGTCAATCGGTTCGCGCAAATCCTTACCGAGGAGATGAACGTTCCGAAAACCGAGACGATTACAATGACGCACTTTTCAAAAGCACACGCAGAAATTCTTGAAGAGAATAACACCAACCTTACGCATCTGGTGACAAATATTCGTAGGAACCCACGCTTTAAAAACATCTTGATGGAAATCGTTTCTTACGAGAGAGGAGTCCGTTTCAGCTTACGCCAAGAAATCATCAGCGAACTCGCCACTTACGGCGTAATCGCGAGAGGGGTTGACGACCGCTGTGAGATCATTAACCCGATTTATCACTACTGCATCCTGCAAACATTCAGACCTATAGTGAACGGGTTAGAAAAAGATTACTTCCCTGAAGATACCGATTTTCCCGACTATCTCACGCCCACGAGGCAGATTAATATGGAGTTGCTTCTTGATAACTTCCGAGATTTTATTGCTCGCGTGGGATTTCGGATACTCCAAGTCCCAGAAACACCGAAAGAATACGTCGGGCAAGACCTCCTCTATGCCTATCTTGACCAGTTCGTTAGTTTAATCCGCGGGATAATGTATCTTGAAGTTCAAACGGGGCGTGGCAGGATGGATCTCGTCATCTTCCACAACGCCAAAAAATACATCGTTGAGACGAAGATATGGGAAGGGTCCCGGTCCTATCAGTCTGGCAAAAAACAACTCGCAGCATATCTCAAACTGGAGGGGACTACTGAAGGATACTATGTTGTTTTCGACCATCGTGTAGAACCAGAACCCCGCGTAGAAACAGAGATAATAGACGGTTTGACAATCCGGAGTTACGTCATTCCTGTCGTGCAGGAAGTCCCTTCACAACAGACATAATGCTGAGGAAAAATCTGTGAAAGATAAAATACTTGAGGAAATTGAGTCACTCGCGGAAGCAGAGAGTGAATGCCCTCTTGAAGAAGTCAGAGGATTCTACTTGAAATTCTGTGGTCAACTAACGTATCATATATGTAAGAACTTGATTAGTCATATAACGACGAAATGTTTATAGTATAGACAAGAAATGCGATACATCAAACCCATTGTTTGGATCATCTTTATCCTCTCCGGTGCCAGCGGACTCATCTATGAAGTCATCTGGATGCGTCAGCTCACGCTCATTTTCGGAAGCACCGTCTTCGCAACGAGTACCGTCTTGACAGCATTTATGGCAGGACTCGCACTCGGCAGCTACTACTTCGGTCGGAAGATCGACGAGAGCACACAGTCACCGCTACGGATTTACGCGCTTTTGGAAGCGGGTATCGGTGCGTTCTGCCTTGTTTGGCCCCTCATTTTAGCGGCATTGAGTGCCATCTACGTTCTGATTCATCGTAACATCACATCAGAATTCTATACCCTCTCGCTCATCCGGTTCGTGCTAACGTTCGGGGTCCTGCTAATTCCGTCCACACTGATGGGTGGGACTTTACCAGTGCTAACCCGCTTTTTTGTGAAAAGGTTGGAGCAGCTCGGCACCAATATTGGAATTCTGTATGCGTTGAACACATTCGGTGCTGTTATCGGAACTGTGGCAGCAGGATTTTTCCTAATTGAAGCGTTAGGTGTTCGATGGACACTCGGTGTCGGTATCGCCATCAATTTCGCAGTAGCGGCGGTTGCATTAGCGTTATCACAGAAGGTACCAGAAACAGAAGATATTAGCAATCAGCAATCAGCAGTCAGCAGTCAGCAAGAGAATCTCGTGGCAGACACAGAGATTTTGCAATCCACAAATACTGACAACCAACAACCGACAACCGACAACTCTAAATTGGTATTATGGGCAATAGGCATCTCCGGGTTCTGTGCGTTGGCTTATGAAGTGTTGTGGACCCGCATCATGGTCTTCTTCCTTGGAAGCACGACGTATGCGTTCGCAACGATGCTTGCTGCGTTCCTATTCGGCATCGCGTTGGGGAGTATGGTGTTTGCACGCTGGGTTGATCGGATTAAACAACCCGTAGCAGTTTTCGGTATTGTTCAACTCGGTATCGGACTTTTCGCGCTTATTCTAATGCCCGCGTTTGAGGAGTTGTACGGCATGAGTCGCGCGTTCCAGTCCACCTTCGGCGGAAGTAGGTTCTGGGCATTCTTCTCCTGTTTCCTTGTGATGTGCCTTCCAACGTTTTTGATGGGCACAAGTTTTCCACTTGTGACGAAAATCTATACCGGCAGCGCACGTCAACTGGGTAGGAGCATTGGGAATGTCTATGCAGTCAATACAGTCGGGAGCATTTTAGGGGCGTTTTTTGCAGGATTCATCCTGATCCCACTTCTGGGCATCCGACCGAGCATCGTGCTGACAGTCGCCTTGAACACAGGCATCGGGTGTCTGCTTGTCTTGAGAGGCGAGTGGCGAGCTGAAACCGGGAAATCGCTCTTACAAGGCGTAAGCATTGGGATGCCGATCCTCAATGCTGGATTGGCTGTTATCATGTTGCTCACCGTGAATCAACCGCTCTTTCTGAAAAGTGCTATTTTCAAAACGCAACGTCCCGGCGATACACTCGTTGATTACAATGAAGAGGTGGACGCGACCGTAACAACGTTGAAAGATGATGAAGGGGTCTATCGTCTCTATGTAGACACAAATCAGGCAGCGGATGCCTCACGTTGGGATTCACCGTCGCATCGCGTTATTGCGCATCTACCGTTGCTATTACATCCACGTCCGAAACGTGCACTCGTCGTCGGGTTCGGTATGGGACTTACTTCGTATTCCATAACACAACACGGTGTGCAAGTTGACGCAGTAGAACTGTCAAGCGGCGTAATTTCCGCTGCGCAGAAGTATTTCACACACGTCAATGGAAATGTGTTTGAAAACCCTCAATTTAACTACAGACTCAACGATGGACGAAACCATATCCTGATGACAAAAACCAAATACGATATGATCTCGACGGGGATCATCCATCCGCTCGTCAGTGCGGGGAGTTCCAACATTTACACCGCCGATTTCTACCGTTTGTGTCGTCGAATTTTGAGCGAAGATGGAATTATGTGTCAATGGGTGCCGTTACATCGCTTGCCAGAGGCACACTATAAGATGATTGTGCGTACCTTCATTGAGGTGTTCCCGCATACAACGCTCTGGTATAAGTACACCCCCGATTTTGTGATCCTTATCGGCACACGTGAACCGCTGCGGATTGACTACAAAAACTTCATCGAACGCTCACAGATAGCGAGTATTCGTGAAGGGCTTGCTGCCGATGATCTGGATGGGATGTCGCTGCTCGATTCATTCATGATGGGACCTGAAAATGTCCGTAAGTACGCAGGCATTGGATCCATTCACACAGACAACCGACCCCGATTGGAATTTTTCCGTGGGGCAGATTTGGTCGGTACAACAACACAGAACGTTAAAGGGATGGCGGAATATCGGGAACGGGTGCTGCCTTACCTCACAAACTACGGCGCGACACTCGCAGAGAAACGGGACGCACGAGAGAAGCTTGACACCTACTTCAGAGCCACACAGAGATTGATTCGTGGACAAATTGCTTATGCAAGCGCGCAGTATCAAAATGCCGCGGCACTCATGAACGAAGCGGTGGAACTCAATCCTGTTGACGAGACGATTCGCTATAACTTTGGGGTCGTCGCAGGTTTAATTCGCGAAGGTGAGCAGGAAGAACTCCAACAGATTGAACGGCAGGTACAGCAGACGATGGCACAAAACCCTGATGACCTTCAGGGACACCTCCATTTGGCAACGTTGTATGAGATGCAGGGTGAACTTGGAAAGGCAGCAACGGAGTTAGAGGAATTACTCAGACGCGATCCGAAGAGATTTGAGGTTTATCTGCTCTTAGGTCCGCTGTATGAACGCCAGGAACGCTACAAGGACGCGCTTCGCACTTACGAACGGCTTGAACGACAAGAGACGACTTTGCAATTGCCAGCACCCATTTTTGCGGCAATGGCGGGTCTCCATCTGCAATTGGAAAACATAACCGAAGCCGAAAAATATGGAAAGAAGGGCATCGCTGCAGATGTCAATTCGTGGCGGTCCTATTACGTTCTCGGAAACGTTTACGCCGCCATGAACCAGTTGGAGAAACAGATAGAAGCCTACAACAACGCTTTGAAAGCGATTGATGAGGTCATCCGTGTCACCGCTGATTCGAGCGATCTATTGAGTGTTAGAGAACAGATCCAGAACGAACTTGAACAACTTAGAAAATAACATCTGATTTTTTGAATTTCTTTCGTAGCATGAGCAAGCCCGAAACGAAGTGGAAGGGTTTTTGCTTGGGTGTTTCTTCAACGCTACGGAAATAAACGTCAACGCACTAACCCGTTTGACCAAACCGCAAGGAAAATTAGAAAAATGTCTCAAGAAACCCAAGAAACTACATCGTCTTGTTTAAAACGAACCCATTATTGTGGTGACCTACGCTTAACCGATGCGGGAACAACCGCGCAACTCAACGGTTGGGTCAAACGTCGCCGCGATCACGGTGGGGTCATCTTCGTTGATTTACGCGACAGGACAGGCATCACACAAGTCGTTTTTGACCCGCAGATTGAGGAAAAAGCGCACGCCCTCGCCGATGCTGTTAGAAGTGAATTTGTGTTGAACGTCAGCGGCACCGTCCGTGAACGCGATCCGGGCGAATTGCTCTTCCACGCAGAGGCAGCGTATCAGGCAGAACTCGCCGATGGTTCCCTTTCCCCCGCGTTCCGAGCCTTGTTTTCGGATGTTGACGCTAAATACACCCTCTCCGAAGAAATTGAGGTCGCAACCCGAGTCGCTGGCGCGCGATGGCTGCTCACCGATGTCGAAAATAATCGGACATATCATATTGAGAACAAGGAAAAAGTCCTCAGCATCTACCAAGGCACAGTCAATCCAGAACTTGATACGGGTGAGATCGAACTTGCTGTGGATTCTCTGCAGATTCTGAATACTGCCAAAACACCGCCGTTCCCGGTTGAAGACGATATTGACGTGGCGGAAGACATTCGGATGCGCTATCGGTTCATTGATCTGCGTCGTCCCGAGATGCAAAAAACTTTGGCGATGCGGCATCAGGCAGCACTTGCAGCGCGTAACTACATGAACGAGCAGGGTTTCCTTGAAATTGAGACACCCATTTTGATGAACAGCACGCCCGAAGGGGCACGTGATGTCCTCGTGCCGAGTCGTCATTATCCGGGTAGGTTCTATGCGCTCCCGCAATCACCGCAGCAGTTTAAGCAGATTCTCATGATGAGCGGCGTTGATCGGTATTTCCAGATCGCGCGGTGCTTCCGTGATGAGGACACCCGTGCCGACAGACAGTTAGAGTTCACGCAGCTTGACATTGAGATGTCATTCGCAGGGATAGACGATGTACTTGAGGTGACCGAGGGGTTGATGAAACGAATATTTGAAGAGGCGGGTGGCATTCCTGTCCAGACACCTTTCCTACGCCTACCCTATCATGAATCAATGGCACGTTTCGGAAACGACAAACCCGATACGCGGTTCGGCATGGAGCTTACCGACCTCTCAGATGTTATGGCGGATTGTGATTTCCAGGTGTTCACACGCACCTTGGAAAGCGGCGGAGAGGTTAAAGCCATCGCTGCACCGGGTGGAGCAGACTTTTCACGCAAAGACATCGACGATCTGACCGAGTTTGTCGCCACTTACCGAGCAAAAGGTTTGGCATGGGTCAAGGTCACCACAGATGGCTTCTCGTCCGGTATCGTTAAGTTCTTCACAACAGAGCAACTTGAAACAGCGCAAGAGAGAACGGGTGCGCAGCCGGGGGATATTATGTTCTTTGTTGCTGACAGACCGAAAGTCGTTGCTGATGCACTTGGCAATCTCCGTCTCCATCTCGGACGAAAACTCAACCTTATTGACGAAACCCAATACAATTTCTTATGGATTGTCGATTATCCGCTGTTTGAATGGAACGAAGATGAAAATCGGTACGAACCTTTCCACCATCTGTTCACAGGCGCGACGGAAGAAACTTTACCGCTGTTAGAAACAGATCCGGGGAAGGTCCAGAGCCAACACTACGATCTCGTATGTAACGGGTATGAAATCTGTAGCGGAAGCGTCAGGATTCACCAATGGGATATCCAACAAAAGATCTTCAACATTCTGGACATCACCCCGGAAGAGGTCGAAAGTCGGTTTGGCTATTTCATAGAGGCGTTGGCGTATGGTACACCTCCGCATGCCGGCATCGCACCCGGACTTGACCGGATGGTGATGTTGATGCGAAACGAGGAAAACATCCGTGAAGTCATCGCATTCCCGAAATCGCAACAGGGGCTTTGCCCGCTCACGCATGCCCCGTCCGTTGTAACGGATGCCCAGTTAGAAGAACTCTCCATCCACGTTGATGTAGACGGCTAAGGTAGCAAGAGTCATCGGTTCGCCTTGCAGTGAGAGTTATCAGTTTCAGTCCGAGACGCTTTGTGGCAGCAACACAATTTGTACCCGCCACAAGAAGTTAACTCTCACTGCGAGGCAAACCGATAACTGATGACTGACAACGAAAAAATAAAGGAGATAGCACGATGGAAAGAAAAATAGGCACTGCCCCGACACTCGTCTATCCCGAATCAGACGGAGAACCGATGGCAGAAACTCCGAAACATCAGCAGGTGATGATAGATTGCATGGATATCCTACGAAACCATTTTCATGGGATCCCAGATGTGTATATCGGTGGGAACATGCTACTGTATTATGAAGAGGGGAATCCTCGGAAGAGCGTCTCCCCGGACGTATTCATGGTTCATGGACTGTCGAAAAAAGAACTCCGAACATACAAAACCTGGGAACAACCCGCCACCCTTGATTTTGTGTTAGAAGTTGCCAGTCCGAGTACGTATACGAGAGACTTCAACGAGAAGATGGAGATATATGCCAAGATTCTGCGTGTCAAAGAGTATTATATCTATGACCCCTATCATGAAATTGAGCCCTATTTCGTTGGGTTCCGGCTTGTGGGTGAAACTTATGAGGAGATAGCATTCGTGAACGCACGACTCCCGTCTTCAGTGTTAGGTTTGGAGTTGGGCGAGCATGAGGGTATGCTGCGTTTATATGACCCTGTTAAGTCCGCGTGGTTACTTACTTCTCAAGAACGCGTAGCACAGGCGGAAACCCGTGTGCAACAAGAATCCCTGGCACGACAGGAGGCGGAATCTCGTGTGCAACACGCTGAAGCGGAACTCAAAAAACTGCGCGCAGCACTTGAACGTTTAGAAGCAACCAAATAGGAAATTGATGGTGAAAATTGGCAAATACCTCCCTATAGTCATCCTAATATGTATCGGATTAGCGTTTGCAACAGCGGATGCCCAAGAAAACCTTGCCCAACAAGTGTCCGCTATTTTTCAGCAAAACTGCTTGAATTGTCATGGACCCTCCGGTTCCTTTAAAGAAGCACTCTTGATTGAGCGAAACGCGCTTATTGATACTCAGGTCGTCATTATAGGAAACCCAGAAAACTCAGAGTTCTATAAACGACTCCTTGGACCGACTGAGAAGGGTCCACAAATGCCGCTCAACCTACCACCGCTCTCACCAGAAGCCGTTGAAACGATTGCCCGCTGGATTACCGCAGGCGCGCCAGATTGGGATGTGCAGCACGACATCAATTTCATAACCACGGATACAATACTCAATACCATCCGAAACCACCTAAAATCGTTGGATCCGTTTGACCGCCCCTCCGCACGGTATTTTACAATGACGCATCTCTATAATGCCGGTGAAAGCCCTGAAACACTCAGCGACTATCGGATCGCGCTCTCTAAACTCGTAAATAGTCTTTCGTGGAAGTTTGAGATCACAAACCCAACACCCATTGATAAAGCACAAACAATCTTCTATATTGACCTGCGCCGCTACGAATGGAATACCACAACCGATGTCTGGACACAAATTGAGCAAGTATATCCGTACAACATTGCGTTTGATCCAGAAATACAAGCCGGTCTCCTTGAAAAACTGACACACCTACAGACTGAAACGGACAGCACAGTACCATTTGTCCATGTCGATTGGTTTCTTGCGACCGCGTCGTTGCCACCGCTCTATCACGATATTTTAGGTCTTCCACAAACAGACCGTGTATTAGAGGCACAATTAGAGGTAAATGTTGCGAGTAATATCAGGAACGCCCCAGGGATAGATGTCTGGCGTGCGGGTTTCAACGATTCGGGTGTCTCCTCGAACAACCGCGTCGTGGAACGCCACACATCTCGGTATGGCGCGTATTGGAAAAGTTACGACTTTGCTGGAAGTGTAGGTTCACAGAATATCTTTACACATCCGCTTGATTTCACACACGATGGTGGCGAAATTATCTTCAATCTCCCCAACGGGTTGCAGGCGTACTTGCTGGTTGACGTTAATGGTAACCGGCTGAACGACGCACCAATTGACATCGTTAGGAACCTTGCTGCAAGCAATCCGACAGTCCGGAACGGTCTCTCGTGTATTGGGTGCCATACGCAAGGCATGAAGAAGTTTGAAGATAGTGTGCGTGCGGCGATTGAACAGGATGACAACCCGCCGTATAACAAAGAACAGGCACTACGACTCTACGCTAAACAGTCAGTCCTTGATAATCTGGTTGCAAAAGATACACTAAGGTTTCAGCAGGCACTGGAAAAGATTGGCGGTCCGTTTGCGGATGACGCATCCAGACAACACTTCTTCAAGCAACATGAAAGCGAACCGATCCAACGGTTTCATGAGTCGTTTCAAGCACCACTAAATGTCCGCCATGCTGCAGCCGCAGTCGGATTAGAAACAGAAGCATTTCTTGCACAGGTCCGTGTGAAACAGAGCCTAAAAAACTTGGGATTACAAACACTCACCGATATGAACGGCACGGTAAAACGGGATGCGTGGACATCGAATTTTCACGACCTGATCTCTGCGTTGAATACCCCTGATAGTGTCCTTCCGCCCATTGTGCAGCGTCCGGAGCGTATACCTGGGGCATCTGTTCACATTCCTGACTCGCCCCTTCGCAAAGTAATTGAAGATGCCCTCAACAAGACCCCTGGATCCCCAATTACTGTGGCAGAGATGGCAACGTTGAGAGAACTTGAGGCAGGAAATCGGGACATCCGCGATCTCACAGGACTTGAGTTTGCAACAAACCTGGGCTTCCTAAATGTTGAGAGTAACTCAATATCGGATATATCACCGCTGGCAGGATTAACTAATCTTACAGAATTAAAAATGGGAGGCAACCCGATATCAGATATATCACCGCTGGCCTCTTTGACAAAGTTGCGTCAGATATGGTTTAATGACACTGAAGTAGCCGACCTCTCACCCCTCGCGTCCTTACGCGATCTTGAAACAATAAATGCCGCGGCCACGCGTATATCAAGCCTCGCGCCTTTAGAAGGACTTACAAAACTGAGAATATTAGAAACCATACATTCCGATATCTCGGATCTCTCACCTCTTGCAGGATTAACCAACTTAACAAGACTCCTCTTATACGATTGCAAAGCAACCGATCTTTTACCTCTACGGGGCTTAACAAAACTGAGATGGCTCGGTTTTCCACATACCAATAATATTACTGACTTCTCTCCCTTGTCGGGATTAACAGAGTTGAGGCATCTCGACCTATTCCATACTGAGATTTCAGATCTTTCCCCGTTAGCGAAACTGATTAACTTAGAAACATTGATATTAGACTGGAATCGCATTGTAGATGTCTCGCCACTTGCTTCCTTGCATAACTTGAAGACTTTATACCTGCATGTCAACAACATAGAGGATTTCTCGCCCCTAGATGGTATACGGAAAAATATAGAAGTCTTCACATGGCACAGAAACCCTGGCTATCCAAAAGGCGGTCCAAAAATTGAAGGACCCTGGTTATGGTTGATGTTACAAAGTCATTGGACGGAAGGAATGGATCAAATAGATCATTTGTCAAAAGCATCTAATGGAAAAATTACGGAACAGCAGATTGCTACTCTCGGTACGGCGGACGGAGAGAGGATTGGTGATAGCGTATGGTTAAAAAGCACCCTTGAGCCTTATCATTATGATGATCCCAATAGAAACTATAACAACCTTCGGAGATTGCTGTTACCTGAAGAAGAAGTTGTTGAATCTAAATCCCCTTGGTTTGAGGTTTATAGCACCATTACCTTGTATTCTCCACGGGCACAGCACACGAGAATATTTATAGGTGCAGCGGACTCCCCTCGAAAAGTTTTACTCAATGGTGAGTTAGTCTACCACTACGAACACTATGTTGATAGAGATGCATGGAATACTGATTACCAGGATTTTTTCCCTATCACACTGCGAAAAGGGAAGAACGTGTTGTTAGTGCATCATAAGTACAACACACGGCGACCAATAGGCTACTTTTTTGGATTTGAACCTGGCACCGAATATAGCGTAGTCAATCCCCGTGTCGGGTACACCTTCTCTGAGCCAAAAATCCATGTCGGTGATACATTTACCCTCGACCTCAGCACAGAAAACATCTATGATTTAGCAGGCTGGCAATTTGATATTGCCTTTGATCCTACTGTGCTTGAAGTCGTTGAAGTCAACGAAGGCGATTTCCTGAAAACAGGAGGCGAAACGACCTTTTTCCAAAAAGGAACAATTGATAACTCGACCGGCAAAATTACCAAACTCAGTTCAGCAAGACTCAGCGAAGACGGGGTCAGCGGTACAGGAACGCTTCTGTCGGTGATGTTCACAGCAAAAACAGCTGGACAAACGCAGTTGAAACTCGAAAATTTTCAACTCGCTGCTATCACCGGTGTATCTATCCCTGCGGGTCCACAAGAGGTTGTTATCACTGTAGAAGGACAACTCGCTACTGGAGATGTGAATCGAGATGGACAGGTAAATATCCTGGATATGGTGCTTGTCGCTCGACACTTCGGGAAAACTGTGCCCCCTGATTCGGATGTAGACCTGAATGGTGATGGTGTTGTCAATATCCAGGACCTTATCATCGTGGCGCAACACTTAGGCGAAACTACCTCGGCTGCACCATCAATTTTTGCTGTAGATGATATAGAGGGAATAGATCCAGCCATGATACAGGTTTGGATAGAACAGGCACAAGTTGAAGATGATGGTTCTATTGCCTTCCGAAAAGGCATCGCCAACCTTGAGCAGCTTCTCACCCTGTTCATCCCAGAGACGACCGCCTTACTTAACAACTATCCAAACCCATTCAACCCAGAGACATGGATACCCTATCAACTGTCCGAACCGGCTGAGGTTACCTTGCGTATCTACGCTGTGAATGGCAGTTTGATCCGAACATTAGCATTGGGACAAATGCCCGCTGGCATCTATCAAATCCGCCCCCGTGCCGCATATTGGGACGGCAAAAATGATCTCGGCGAATCTGTTGCGAGTGGTGTCTATTTCTACACGCTGACAGCCGGAAATTTTACTGCAACCAAAAAAATGTTGATAAGGAAATAGTATCAAATGACCATAGGATAGCTGGAGTGCTGATTTTTATTAACTTCCTAACCCGCAAAACAGGGATGTGTGCTACGGTGCAGGTCCCTGTTTTATGTGTCGTGAAGGGATCCGTGCGGATTTTTACCTTGACACCGAGGGTTAAAGTGTGTTAGACTCTCTGATATAAGTTGGATGCGTGTGCTGGAGCATGGGTGTCCCAAGAGGAGAAGGCATATTGATAGAACGCGATCTTCAGGAGTTGTCAAATGTATCGAGCCACCAATTCCCTGATAGGAGTGCGAAATGGTTCCTGCGTCAGCGGGAATACCTCGAGGCGTTACTGAGCCTGTTTGGTAAGGAGCTCGCCGATGCTCTTGACTTCGGGCGGATCGTGCAGGTGAATAGAAGTTTCATCTCCGATGACCTTCGGACGCAAGAATCGGATATGGTATTCCGGGTGCCGTTTCGGTCTCCGACGCAAACGGGTGGGGAAGTCATCGTCTATCTTCTCATAGAGCACCAATCCAGGGTGGACCGGTCTATGAGTTTGCGGTTGCTGTCTTACATGGTTCAGGTATGGATGGAGGAGCGGCGACAGTGGACAGAGGCAAAGCAACCCCAGGCAGAGTGGCGGTTGACTCCCATCATCCCGATTGTCTTTTACACGGGGAGCAGAGAGTGGCGGGCTCCGCTCTCTCTGACTGCCCTCATGGACAGCCCAGAAATCCTCACACGCTTCATCCCGACCTTCGACACCTTGCTCCTTGATGTCAAAGCCACAGACCCTGACGAACTGACACAGACAGGGCAACCTTTCGGATGGTTATTGACCGTCTTGCAACAAGAACACACTGAAGACCCGGACGTAATGCGACAAACACTCCTTGACGCTTTAGAGGGACTCAGGGACCTCCACACACACGACGCTGAAGCGTATCAGCGCGCAATTTTGTATATCTTCCTTCTTATCCTACACCGCAGATCCGAAGAAGAACAGAAAGACTTATTCCGTATCCTCACACAAGAGCATACACAAAACATGGAGATTGTAGGCATGGCAGAATCTATCATTGAAATCAGCGAAAAACGCGGACTCCAACAAGGCATAGAGCAAGGAGAGATCCAAGGCAAACAAGAGGCCCTGCTGAAGTTGCTGCAGCACCGGTTTCCGGGCGTTCCCGATACGGTGATCACGCGGGTGCGTGCCCTCCGTAACCTTGTTGAACTCGATGCGCTCTTTGAGAAAAGTCTGACAGCGAAAAGCCTTGAGGATATCCAGTAGCCATCCCGTGCAGTTTGGTATGCCGCTAAATATCCCCGAATATAGGAGAGAGGCGTTGGTCGTTGACATCTTTCACGCCTTCCAAGAGCGATTACAAGCATAAGACGCTGATCCGCCTCGGTTTTGTCTTTTAGTGTGTATTTATTTTTCAAATTTACTATAAAGATGCTGATGTGACGTTGCACATCAGCACTGCAACTGTAGAAGGAGATATAATTTATGAACGAAAACGAAAAGAAACCAAAAGTAAGTCTCGGCCTACTTTACGGAATTATCATTGCCATTGTTGCTGGTGCACTTATTGGAGGTTATGCCCCAGATTATGCAATCCACACAACAATCCTCGGTGAGATATTCTTAAACCTATTGAAGATGATAGTAGTACCGCTTGTTGTCTTGTCCATGATAGTCGGGATAACAAATTTAGGCGACATCCGTAACATCGGTTCCATCGGCGGACGGACTGTGCTGTACTACATGGCAACAACCGCGCTCTCCGTTCTCGTTGGGATAATTCTCGTGAACATCATCTCACCGGGGAAGGGGTTATCACAAGGCGAAGAGCGTGCCGATCTGAGTTACACACTCTCTGGTGCTGAGATGCTCACGCTTGAAATGAGTGGCGAATTCAATCGGACCTATAACAATAAATATGTGATTACCCTCACGGACCAGGACATCCGTGGTGAAGTCGAATCCATTGACGGAACAACAGTCACAGTAAAATCGTGGCAACCCTTCAGGGATGCCCGTTACGTCACCACAGACGATGGGGAACGCTTGTTATTCTCTGACGGTCAGCTCGTCCGGATAGAACCCGAAAGTACCGGTGAAGGCATTGACATCAGCTTGCCGATCGCCACAAGAATGTCCGACAAAACCGAGCGGACGATGGGCAACACCATCAAAGAGGTGTTCCTCGGCAACGAGAAGACCGGTAAAGAGGGGATGATCCCCTCAAACGTCTTCAAAGCGATGGTGCACACCGACATTCTGCCCTTAATCTTCTTCTCGCTCCTTATCGGTGCGGCTTTATCCATGCTTGGTGATGTTGGCAAACCCGTCATCTCCGTGATTTCTGGATTAAATGAGGCGGTGATGAAACTCGTCCATTGGATAATGTATGTCGCGCCTGTAGGTATTTTCGGCTTAATCGCAGGCAGGATCGGCGAGGCGAAGGGGTTCGCAGGTTTCTGGCCCGAACTTATCGCCGTCGGTAAGTATAGTGCGACAGTTGTGTTAGGACTTGGTGTACACGCTGTTATCATTTTACCGATACTCTTACTGTTCCTCGGACGTAGAAATCCGCTCAACTATTTCAAAGGTATGGCAACGGCTTTACTCAACGCCTTTTCGACAGCGAGTTCAAGTGCGACTTTACCCCTAACGATGGAAGGTGTTGAGAACCAGAACGGTGTCTCCAGACGGACCTCCAGTTTTGTACTTCCGTTGGGCGCAACCATCAATATGGATGGCACCGCACTCTATGAGGCAGTCGCTGTCATGTTCATCGCACAGGTCTATGCAATTTCCATGGATCCAGCACAACAAATAGTTGTCGTGTTGACCGCGACTTTGGCAGCTATCGGCGCAGCAGGGATACCGGAAGCAGGGCTTGTTACAATGGTTATCGTGCTCAGAGCCGTCGATCTCCCGGTTGAGGGGATAACGCTGATTCTCTCCATTGATTGGTTACTCGACCGATTCCGTACCGCAGTTAACGTCTGGGGCGACAGCATCGGCGCAGGCGTAATTGAGACGTATGAATCCAGAGACAGCGATACAACCGAAGCCCCAGCTACCACATAGCAACCTCTGATATGCTTAATCTGGAAGCATGGAAGCCTCAACCTTCCATCCCTTCCGCTGAAAAATCGAAAACTGGAAGGATGGAAGGTTGGAAAAACCTCCTTCCATCCTTCCTTATACCGTCAATCTGTTTCTGTAAACATAATGAGCACACAAAACGAACCAAACCCACAGCAATCAGCACTCAGCGGCGCGTCAATTCTCGCGATCATCAGTGTTGGGCTCGCCGCGGGGTGGATAGCATTCGCCTACTACAAAGGATCTTCCGCAGAGAGCAGCCGGATCCTGCTCTTACACCCGATAGTGCCGATACTGTTGATCGTATTGCTTATCCGTGTTTACCGCTGGATCGACATCAGAAGCATCGTCATTCTGGAAATACTGATGATTGCTATGTGGATTTTTATACGTTTGTTAGGTGTGCTAACGCCTTTCATTTTAGGGTTCGGATTTGCTTATATCTTCAGGTTTCTCTGGAATTCTTTCCCCTTCAAAGCGCGCTATCAACGCGGAATCGCAACTGTACTGATTGTGATTGTCTGTGGCGGGCTGCTCTTCTACACTGGAAAACAGGTTAGCAAGCAAGCAAGCCAAATGGGGAGTGGATTGCTGAAGTTTTATTATGAAACTGCGCTGCCGCATGCCATCGGTGAAACCTTTGAGGCAGTTGCTATCAGTACAGGGGAAATAACCTCGCCCCTACATGAGGACGAGATTACAGAAAGAAATGAACAAGCGACAGAAACGTTCTATCTGGGGACGAATCATGGGGTTTATGAAATTCAGCAGGACGTGGTAGACAAGCTTCCTCGTATCGGTATCACGAACGGTGCGCTCCTCGGTAAGTCAATTCAGACGCTTACGACAGGTGGAGATGTTATCTACGCCGGTACCCAAAGTGGGTTGTATAGGTATTATAAAGCACTTCCTGTTGCGGACAATGAGACAATCAAGGGTGCCGCGAGCACTCAAGAGATCACACCGAAAATCTGGCACAAAGTAGAAGGCACCCCCTTTGATACTGTTTCTGTCCAAGCTACCAACATTCCAATTTGGGATAACACCCAAATCTACATCGGAACCCAAAAAGGACTTTACAATAGTAAAGATTCAGGACAAACGTGGCGTGAAGTTGCCCCTGAAATTTATGCCGAAAGATCCATCGTCAGTATCATCTCTGTTGTGGATAGAAACGGTGATAGAATAACGTATGTCGCCAGTACGGATGGGGTTACCCCGCCCCTACAAAACGCAGAGCAAACGATTCCTCCACCTACAGTCACAGCAGTGCATTGGTATCTGGAAGACTCTGCTCTCGAATGGGAACCACTTCCCTCAATAACAGAAGAAATTTATGCCCTTGCAGATGTAGATGGCACCTCACAGGTGTCCGATATTGAATTATACGCTGGTACCCCCAATGGCCTCTATGAATGGCATCGTCTCGGAAACGAATGGAGAAAGGCGGAAGGCGCAGAGGGGACGGCGACAATTTCGCTGTTAGCCTCGGCACCTTCCGGTGTATACGCCGGTAATGCGACTGTCGTCCGGCATCGCGCAACATCCACAGCCGGATGGAAACCCTTTGCGACATATAAAGAAGGCATCATCCACGCTTACGAGGACCAACCTATCGTTGAACAGGTAAAATCATATTTGACGGAAAGAATACCAACAATTGCGCAAACTGGTAGCGAGGCTATCAGGGAAACGTTTCAATTCGCCGGTTCGGTCGCCTTTGGGTTCGGTGGATTTCTCGCCACAATGTTGTTCGCCTTCATCGTGTTTGTCTACGCGAGTCAGTCGTTTGATAACTATTTCCGCAGTTTCATCATGCTGGTGCCTGAACGCTATCGGGAAACTGTCAAGACCTATCTACGCGAAATTGATAAAAATCTTCAACAATTCTTAAAAGGGCAAGTCGCCGTGATTGCGATTGTGTCCGTGATTTCCTGCATCGCATACAGCATTATCGGGGTGCCGTTCGCTTTGGTTATCGGGTTGCTCGCGGGTATCTGTAATGCGATACCGACCTTTGGTCCCTTTATCGGTGGCGGTTTCGCCTTTATAGCGATGCTGATGGGACTCGCAGCTGGAGATTTCGGCTTAATTGACTTCCTTGTTCGTAGTGCTGTTGTGTTAGGTGCCATCCTCGGTATCCAGACGCTTGACAACTCGCTTATCTCTCCCAAAATCATGAGTTCTGCTGTTGATGTGGATCCATTACTGATTATGTTCGCCGTGATTGTCGGGGCAGCCGTACTCGGTTTTTGGGGGGTTTTGCTTGCAATTCCTATCATTGTTGTGATAAAATCGGTTATCGCTGTTTCCAACGACAGAGAGACAATTGGAAAACACCCGTAAGAGAAAAGGCAGTCGGCTGTCAGCAAAGAGGTTTCAAGAATAGCAGTCGGCACAGGCTGCAAAGCAACCCTTTCGGCAGTCAGGGCAGCAGAAAATCTGTAAACTGCTCTAAAGTGCCTAAAGTTGTTAAGAAACCCTCTTTCAACTTTACAGACTTCGCCACTTTCGTACACTTGCAAACTTTATTGCCTCTTCAAAAAGGAACATTAGAAAAATGGAAACCGGACACCCCATTGTTGCGATTGTCGGCAGACCGAATGTCGGGAAATCATCGCTCTTCAATCGAATCGCTGGAAATAGCCAGCAGCCAGCAGCCGTCAGCGATCAACAAGAAAATCTCTTTGCTGAAAGCGGAAAACCGAAGGTTTCCAAAGGTTTCCGTTCCTCGCGTAGATTCGCCGTTGTCCATGATACTCCGGGCGTAACGCGCGATAGGAACTATGCAGATGTAGAATGGGCGGATCGTCCGTTTACTATTGTTGATACGGGTGGTTTGGACGTTGATCCGGATGATCGACTTATTGATAACGTTCAATTACAGGTAGATGCCGCTTTGACTGAAGCGAGCCTTGTGCTTTTCGTTGTTGACGCGCGAACCGGTATCATGCCACACGACCTAATCGTCGCTGACAAACTCAGAGCTGCTGACAAACCGATTTGTCTCGTCGTCAACAAAGTAGATAGCGAGCAATTTCGCAACGAAGCCGCCGAGTTTTATAGGCTTGGTCTGGAAGAACCGGTGTGGACCTCCTGTGTCCAAAACGATGGGATCCGAGAACTGCTTGATTATATCGTGGAAACCCTACCAGAGACTGACGAAACAGTCCGCAACGCACCTGCAGCAATAAAAATTGCGATTGTCGGTAGACCGAATGTCGGAAAATCCTCCCTTATCAATAACCTCTTGGGTGAAGAACGGATGATTGTTGATGACCGACCCGGCACGACGCGTGATGCAGTGAATATACGCATCGTTCACGATAACATCCCTTTTGAAGTTGTCGACACAGCAGGCATGCGACGTAAATCGGTTATCAACGATGAACTTGAATCTGTCACTGTGAAACGTGCAATCCACAGTATTCGCCAAAGCGATGTCGCCGTACTCGTGCTGGATGTAACCCAAGATGTCGCACAGCAGGATAAGACGATCGCCAATTTCATTGAACGGCAGGGGAAAGCCTCGATTTTGGTCATGAATAAATGGGATCTCATCGTCGACAAGGATAACACGACACACCCAGAGTTTATGGATACAATAGATGCCCAACTCCCACGACTCGGCTATGTCCCACGCGTTTTTGTTTCTGCGCTGACGGGGCAACGCGTTACCCAAATATTAGAAACTGCCCTTGAAGTTTACCGTGAGTATTGCACCCATATCCCGACACCAGCACTCAACGACCTGCTTCTGGAGTTACGGAACGCGCACCCGCCTCCGCGCGTTAAGGGAGCGCGACCCGCCCTCAAATACATCACGCAAGTGGAGACAAAACCGCCGACTTTCCTAATCTTTGGACGAAACGTTCATCGCGTGCAGCAGCCGTATGAATCATATCTTATCAACAATATTCGGGAAGAATTTGGATTTCACGGCACACCGATACGGATCTTTTATCGTAGGTCATAACCCCAAAAGGAGGAACGCTTTGTCACGATTTAAAGTTTTTATCACACGTCCTATCCCTGAAGAAATTCGTGCGAAGATTGAAGCGGAATGCGAAGTAGATATGTGGCATACGAGTGCTATTCTGCCACCTATTGCCGAAAGGATCCCCCCTCTTGATGGATTGCTAACTTATGGACATGAACTGGTCACTCCAGAAATGATCGCTACCGCACCCAATCTCAAAGCGATCTCTGTTATGGGAGTCGGTTATGACCACGTCCACGTTGGAGCCTGTGAAGAACGGGGAATCGCGGTGGGACATACGCCCGGTGTCCTCAGTGATACCACCGCCGACATGACCATGGCACTCCTGCTCGCCGCTGCACGAAATATCGTTCCCGCCTACAACCATGTCCAAGTTTCTAAAGAGTGGAAGTACTACGACCCAAACATCCTATGGGGTACTGATGTGCATCACGCGACATTGGGGATTGTCGGTATGGGACGAATTGGACATGCAGTTGCGAAACGCGCAAGAGCCTTTGATATGCGCGTCCTCTATTACAAACGTGAACGTAGAGAGGACTGGGAACAGGAACTCGGTGTAGAGTATGTAACGCTTGAAAATCTTCTGGAAACCTCTGATTTTGTGACGCTCCACGTGCCGCTAACCGAGGAAACAACACACCTCATTGGCGAAGCGGAACTTGCTTTGATGAAAGAGACAGCCATCTTAGTCAACATCGCGAGAGGTCCCGTCGTTGACCACTACGCTTTACACGATGCCCTCAAAGATGGACAAATTGCCGGTGCAGCTGTCGATGTAACCGAACCCGAACCTATTAATACCGACCACCCGCTCCTCGACTTAGACAATGTGATCATCGCACCACATCTCGGCAGTGCTACCGTTCAAACACGAATGAAAATGGCAACAATGGCGATGGAGAATTTGCTCGCTGGTTTGAAGGAAGAACAGTTACCTTATGCGGCCTTTCAGCCGAACCTTCCTCAGTAGGAGGGAACTCCGATTCCCGACGACATCACTTGCATATACTCAATTAACTGATATAAGGAGGAAAAATGCTAGAAAGATTATTCGGGTTAAAAGAAAACAACACTTCGCTGAGACGCGAACTGGTTGCGGGTTTCACGAATTTTATGACGATTTCATACATAATCTTCGTGCAACCCTCCATGCTCTCACAAGCTGGAATGGATTACGGTGCCGTCATGGTCGCGACCTGTCTTTCCAGTGCACTCGCGACATTCGGCATGGCATTTTTTACAAACTATCCTGTTGTATTGGCACCCGGTATGGGGCTTAACGCCTATTTAGTTTTTGACGTTTGCTTGGGTTCAGGCGTACCGTGGCAGGAAGCATTGGGGATCGTTTTCATAGCAGGCTTGTTGTTCCTCATACTCTCATTTGTGGGAATCCGTGAAGCAATCATGAACGCCCTGCCATCATCGCTCCAGAACGCAATTGCTATCGGAATCGGGCTGTTTATTGCCTTCATCGGACTACAAATGAGTGGGATCATTACGAGAGATCCCGCCACATTTATAACCCGCGGTGATCTCGACTCCAGACCCGTACTCCTCTCACTCTTCGGTATTGCCGTAACATTGGGACTCATAGCACGCAGAGTGAAAGGCGCAATTCTGATTGGTATTTTTGCTTCAGCGGTTGCGAACCTCATCTTCGGAATCGCATCGTTTGATGGGATTGCTGCGTCACCGCCATCTATCGCACCGACACTCTTTAAACTAAAAATTCCCAACATTTTCGACAAGTTGGAATTAATTCCGGTCATCTTTGTGTTTTTTGCCATTGACATGTTCGATAGCATCGGCACGCTCACGGCTATCGGTTATAGGGCGGAACTCCTTGAAGAGGGGAAACTCACGAAAGCCCGACCTGCACTTATAACGGATGCAGCAAGTACCGTCGGTGGTGCCTGTCTCGGCACTTCAACTGTGACATGCTACATCGAGAGCGCAACAGGTATCGCCGAAGGTGGACGTACCGGGCTCACCGCTGTCTTTACAGGGATTTGCATGTTGCTGTCCCTCTTTTTATATCCGCTCGTTAAGATTGTTGGCGGTGGATATGCAATCACTCAGACAGCCGTGCTTTATCCGATTATCGCTCCGGCACTCATCGTTGTCGGTGGGTTGATGCTCAGGAACGTCAGCCAGATTGATTGGGAGGACATCACAGAATCGATTCCCGCGTTCCTTACCATGTTGATGATGCCACTCTCCTTCAGCATTACAGACGGCATCGGCTTCGGATTGATTTCATTAGCGTTTCTGAAGTTAGTGACGGGTCGTAGAAAAGAAGTGCATCCTGTCATCTACTACTTCGCACTCTTCTTCATCGCCTGTTACATCGGTGATCTGTAATCACCATCCTCCGCTGGCGGGGTGTTTCTTCTAACAACCCCGCCTTAATTAGTAGGTGCGGTTTTGCGGCGTACTTGAAGAAACACCCAAGCAAAAACCCCAAATGCGACGTGCATTATTGCACCTTGCGTAAGCCCTATAATTTGTATAAACCTAATACCATTTCTAACCGACTACTTTTCCATCAGCTTGTAGCATAAACTTCCAGTTTGTGCATAAGTCAGTAGCATAAACTTTACGGAGACTTCGGATGAAAAAGCCTGAACTTGTCATTGGATACCTTATGAATGGCGGAGCCTTCATCCAATCTATTAAGGTTCCAACGTTACTGGATTGGATCAAACACTTAGAACCTGAGGAACTTATTGCGTTTTTTCAGGATTTACTCGAATTGGTAATACAGATTCCGAGGGGGAAGGAAGATGTTGAGGCACTTGAGGAATTTCTCGCCTATTGGCGCGAGCTTGCATTAGAATCAGACAGTGCACTTGGCGAAACTCACACCGATCCGGAAGAAGCAGAAATCGCAGCGAAAGCCGCTGATATACTTTGGAAATCTCTCGCCGATTCCCTCAGCGCAGCCATGAGCACAGGCGAATTGGGAATCTTCAGAAATTATGATGATGAGGAACACGAATTGACATCACCGTGGATAGATATTGTTGATGAGCAACCCGGACCGGCATTAACAACTCACGGCATTTACATGGACCCAGAGCCTGTTGATATAACAGAAGCACAACGGGATGCGTACTTAGCTCTATCTATTTTAGAAATCCCATTTTCTGTCCGAATCCACAACTGTCTCGAAAGCAGAAATATCAAAACCGTCCGTGATCTCGTAGGAAAAACGGAAAACGAGCTACTTCTGTACAAGGGTTTAGGACAAGGGTCAATGCGCGAAATTAAAGAAAAACTCGCTGTCAAGGGCCTTTGGCTGGAAATGGACCTGGATGACGAGGACTATGAAGAGGACGAGGACATCTACGAAGAAGATACGGAGTAAGTCCTGTGAATATAACGAAAGGGTAAACGTGATAGCACCCATAAATCCGCGATAATCCGCGACTCAGACGAGACACGCGCTAATACCAAGCCAATGGGTAGGGCACAATTGTCAATCATGAAAATCCTTTAATCCTGCAAATCCTGATTCAGACAGTATAAACCTAACCCATCCTCCCGCCTATAAAATTTCAGAGTAAACTTCCGAGAAACCTTCTGCAAAAACCGCCTAAGTCCAGTCACAGTATGGGTTTACAACCTTTTTTCTAAATCCATCACTTTTCAGACTTACTCTGAATACTCTGAAACGCGCGCCATTTCCTTTCCGAGATTTTTGTGTAATACGATTGCACGCGTTCCCAACTTCTGTTAAAATAATAGGTACACGAAAGGAGTGTCTAAACAGTCTATGAAAACCACACACTCAAAAAACACAACTACCAAAAAACAGAAGCAACGCCTCGCTTTTCCCGTCTATGATGAAGAGGACATCCTTAACTGGGATGCTGCCATCGTTACGCCACCACCGCGTCCATCCGGTACAATACGAGTTAGGTTAATATACAAAGGACGTAGTAAACCAATTCCCGTTGAAAATTTTTGGGAAGAGTAGGCATTGAACGCTATCAAAACTATTATGGAAACCGCTGATCTCAAACAACGCATTACACACGGAGAAAATACTACGACCGAATTCAAAGAGAACTTCGATCAGGAAGCGATTGAGACTACCGCTGCATTTGCGAATACCGACGGCGGCACGATTCTCATTGGTGTATCTGACAAACAGGAAATCAAAGGAATTACCATTGGGAAAGAGACGCTAAGAAACTGGTCAAACCAAATCCTTCAAGCGACTGAGCCGCGCGTAGTTATAGAAATTAAGTCAGTCGCGGTAGAAGGGAAATCGGTGCTGTTGATACATATCGCGAAATCCTCTATAAAACCTGTTGCTGTTAGGGGAAGATGCTATAAGCGGGTTGGGAATAGTAACCGTGTCATGTCCCCACAAGAAATTACCCAGATGCACCTCAACGCCACTGGACAAACTTGGGATAGGCTCTTAGCCGCGAACGCCGGAAGTGATGATATAGACCCGAAAAAAGTGGAGTGGTACTTAACTCGGCGTGAAGAGGTCCGGAACGTTGCAAGCCCCCAAGATATGGGTGTGATAGAATTATTGAGAAACATTAAAGGAGGTAACGGAGAAGGAACACCAACTCATGCCGGTATTCTTTTCTTCGGTAATTACCCTCAAAGATTTCTCCAAAATTCTCAGCTCCGGATTGTTAGATTTAAAGGGACATCTGTCACCCATCCTGTCATTGATCGATTGGATTGCTCTGGGGCACTCTGGGAAATGGTCGATACCGCCGAGGAATTCATCAGAAAAAATATTAGACTCCTCAGTTTTCGGACCTCAAGGAGTTTCCAACGAGACGATAAGTTTGAGTATCCGCTGAAGGCACTGCGAGAGGCGATTATCAATGCCTTAATTCACCGCAACTATCAAAAACACTCGGATGTCCGAGTCTTTATATTTGATACCCGCGTTGAGATCATTAATCCCGGTACTTTTCCAGAAGGTGTCAGTCCGGACGCGCCAGCCCATGAACCGGTAAATCCCACCTTAAGCCAATTCATGTACGATATTGGCTTCATTGAACGTTATGGCTCTGGCATCAAAATGATGAAGAGACTATCTAAGGAATGGGGAAACAAAGCACCGCGTTATGAGTTTCACCCATTAGAGACCAAAATTATCTTTGATTCCCCGATTCAAGAGAGCACTTTTATAGAGATTGACGACATTTCAGAGCAATTGAACGAACGTCAAAAAAACGCTTTCTTCTATGTACAAAGACACGGGCAAATTGCGACAAAGGAATATGTAGCGATCAACAGTGTCTCGCGTCAGACTGCCTATGCCGAACTATCGGATTTGACCAACAAAGGTTTACTCACTACGATAGGAAAGGGAAGAGCAACCAAGTACGTCCGAAAAGTAACTGATTAAGTAGGCGATTAAGTAGGCGATTAAGTAGGCGATTAGGTGAACGATTAGGTAACTGATTATTATAAGGAGCAGGGCTATATGTTGGAAGAAAAGAACTATGGCATTACCAAGATAGCTGTAAAAGGCTTCAAGTCAATAGCGGAGGAATGTGAGATTGACATCCGCCCACTGACAATCCTTGCCGGTGCAAACAGTTCAGGGAAATCCAGCATCATGCAGCCGCTCCTGATGCTGAAACAGACGCTGGAGGCACCCTACGATCCAGGACCGCTGTTGATTGATGGACCAAACGTTCAATTTACTGAGGCAGCACAATTTCTGTCCACATTACCCAACAAAAAAGGGAAAGACCGCTTTCAGGTTCGGATTGAGACTCATAAGTCTGATGTTTTTAACGCAGTGCGGACAACTTTCAAAAAGGGAAAGAATGGGATTGAAATTATCGAAATGACTAAAGAAAATTCAGGACCTGATCGAACATTATCTTCCAAGTACCTTACATTGTATCCAGAGATGTTGCCTGAAGAAATCAAGTTACTGGGTAATCAAGATCCGGCATTCAAGAAATTTGATATAGTGAAGCGTTCGCGCTGTTTTTTGTATTTGGGATCTCAATATAGTAGTGGTTTCTATGAAGTCACTTATGGTTTTGGAGCATATATTTTCAATACTATTCACCTCCCCGGATTACGCGGCAATCCAGAACGCATTTACAAACTTACCAGCACCGGTCCCCAGTATCCCGGCACATTTCAGCACTACGCTGCGAGCATCATTCACGAATGGCAAGAGACGAAAGACAAACGTCTGAAAAGGCTAACCGATGCCCTTCATACACTTGGGTTGACAAGACAAGTTGGCACGAAAAAAATCGGTGATGTCGGTATTGAACTTCAAGTTGGTCGTCTCCTACACGACAGTACCAACGAGACGGATATGGTCAACATCACCGATGTAGGACTTGGTGTGTCTCAAGTCTTGCCTGTTTTGGTGGCATTGATTGTAGCGGAACCTGGACAGTTGGTTTATCTCGAACAACCAGAGCTACATCTCCACCCCCGCGCACAAGTTGCATTAGCACAAATGCTGGCAGACGCGGCGAAACGCGGTGTGCGCGTCGTTGCCGAGACGCACAGTTCACTGCTGCTTTTGGCAATTCAAACGCTTGTTGCCGAAGGGGACCTCCCATCGGAGTTAGTGAAGCTGCACTGGTTCACACGCCGAGAAGATGGCGTAACTGAAGTTGCCAGTGCTGACTTAGACGAGGCGGGAGCTTATGGAGAGTGGCCAGAAGATTTTGATGATGTAGACCTCAAAGCACAAAGTCGTTATATAAAAGCAGCGCAGTCGCGTTTTGTTGAAGGGACATAGTATGCGCTCAAGGAATTTGAAGCGACTCGTTGTGAACGCCTCGGTTGCCCGGGCTGCCGGTGGTAAAGGAGCAACCGCGTCCGTATCAATCAACTGCACCGAATTTCTTGAAACCTTTCGAGATGAATGTCCACATCACATTGTGATGACACCTGAGTTATCTGAGGAGTGGGACGCACATCAATCGAATTTTGCAGCCAGATGGTTGAAATCGATGATTGCCAGAAAGAGGTTTGATTACATCACGCCTCCCCAAGATACAGCACTGTCTAACAAAATCGACACAACAACCAAAGAAAGAGATATTGAAGCACTACGAAAAGATTTTCATCTCCTCCAAGCAGCCCTCGCAACCGATCAGACAATTATTTCACTTGACGAAACCGTCCGTAGGCTTTTCAAACGCGCCTCTCAACAGGTCGGCGAAATCCGAAATATTATCTGGGTAAATCCAGATAGGACAACAGAAGAACAACCCATCACTTGGCTCCAAAACGGCGCACCACCTGAATCCCATCGTCAACTTTCCGCTTAATCCCGTATCTTCAGTAATGATGTAAAGAATAAGTTGACAGTCACAGAAAATCTATAATCCTGTCCATCTTAAAATCCTGTAAATCCTGCTTCAGACAATCACCCGCGCCAACCTACATCAATGCTCGTATATCCGTGTGTGTATTGGTGCAAATGAGGCGGTAAATCCGCTAAGAATTGCCTACCCTCGTCCGGGATCTCCCACGGAATATCAATGGAATGGTCACGCCGCCGGAAACCGATAGCGCACGACAACCGAATTTCATCAATCTGGTTCGGGAATGCACCGTGATACGTCCGATGCGCAAACACAATCATATCCCCCGGATTCGTGAAGAGTGGCACTAACCCCGGAATATCGAATCCTATGTATGCCTTCTCCTCTCCACCTTCCTTATAGAAGGAACGTTTATCTGCTGTTAGGTTGAAACCTTCAGGGCCCTCCCAACCTTCCACATGAGAATCCTCAATCACGCACAGACCACCGTGCTCCGGGCGCGAGCCGGTCAAATAGAACCATTTGCCTGAGGGCCACAGTCCTCGGTTCAGCACATCCCCCGAATTTTTCGGTGTATCTGTCGAAAACCCGCACCAATCGGTATGCCATGCGACGGGTTGTGAGCCTGGCATCCGAATAATAGCAGCAGATCGGTGGACAGTCATTTCGTCTGTACCAATCAGATGACGGTGAATCTTCATAAAGGGTTCGCATTCTAAGAGTTGCCACGCCCCCGCTCCGGATTCAACCCAAGCGTGTCGGGTACTACTTTGCCCATGTGCCAATTCTCTTTTCGGATCCGTGCCATCGAAAACCGCTTGTTTTAAACCGTCAACTAACTCAGGAGGGAGGACATCTTTGACAATCGCGAAACCGTGCGCCTCCAAGCATTCGGACATCTGAGAAAGTTGATCCATCTCAAATTCGTAAGTATAACCAAGTTCCGGTTTCTGAATCTCTAAATATTCTTCCATGCGTAACACCTCAGATATTTTGTTAGATTTAAGTGCGTGTTGTGAAAACTGAGTTTCAGCATATTAGCAGACATTCATTGCTGCGTCAATCGCAATTTTTTCGACGCAATGCGCTATACACTTGCACTAATTGCTAATTTTTGTTAAAATAATCCTGCTACTTCACAAGGTAGAGGTAGCATTTACATGCTAACAGCGACACTATTAAATATCCCATAGGAACTGGAAGTGACACAGTCAATCCAACACATCACACAGACACCAATTACCCGAAAAGGTTAAAGGACTACCTAAAAACAGACACCCCAGAAACGATCTGGATACGCGGGAATACCAACTTGTTACCGGGACAAAATACCAGTTTAACGTGAGTGGACACACGGATCCGCGTATAAAAAATAGAAGCATCGGAGGATTTATATGATACGCAAGCGGAACCCAATAGCACTCAGATACCGTGTGGTTTCAGGGATTCTGGCATCATTTTTCTTGATGGCTGTTTTCTTTTCAGGCTGCCAACGAATTCAACAAATTGTTGCACCAACGGATTCAGAGGCACCAGACAACAAGGTTATTGTCAAAATAGGTTTTTTATATAGCCCACCCGACCCGGGGACGACTCGGAACGGAGCGGAACTGGCTGTCGCACTCGCGAACGAGGCTGGCGGAATTAATGGGCTACCGATAGAACTCCTCATTCGGGATGATAAAAGAGACCCAGCACTCAGCGTCCAATACGCAGAGGAACTAATTAATGCTGGTGTATCCGCAATCGTGGGACCGGACTACTCTGTTCTGGCAATGGACGTAGGGGAGGTTGTCCAAGAACACGGAATTCCCATGGTGACAACCTATCCGACGAACCCGAAGGTTCCTGAAAGCGGGAATTTTTCGTTTATGGGAGCGTTCACCGACCCATATCAAGCCGATGTGATGGCTGGTTTCGCTGTTCGGGAATTAGGCGCGAAAACAGCCGCAGTGCTTACAGAAATGGGTAATGCTTACTCGGAAGGGTTGACGGATGTTTTCATTGAAGAATTCACTGCTCAGGGTGGGACAATTGAAGTTGATCTATTTTACGAGGCAGGTACCACAGATTTTACCGAGCAATTGATGGCAATTGCAGCAGTGGAACCGGCTATCGATGTTGTCTTTCTACCCGGCTTGGGCACCGAATTCTTGTTAGCTGTGAAACAGGCGAGGGCTACCGATATTAATATCCCCGCAATTTTCCTCGGGGGCGATGGCTGGGATAGACCCGATCTCGTTGAAATTGCTGGGGTAGCAGCTGAAGGCAGTTTCTTTGCGAACCACTTTTCAGCCGGAGGTACCCCAGAACAGTTAGGAAAAGAGGCGAGCCAATTTATTGCGGACTATACCTCACGGTTTGGCATTGCACCTGACGGGCCCGCATCGCTCGGATATGATGCAGCGAACATTATCATTGAAGCGATGAAACGTGCACCTAATCTGCCCCCCGCGGCAATTCGAGACCAAATTCAAGCGACTCAGAACTACAATGGAGCTACAGTTCTGTCGCATTTTGATGAAAATCGGCATGCAATTAAAAGTGCTGTCATCAACACCGTCAAAGATGGAAGGATACAACTTCACAAAGCGATCGCACCCTAATTGTCATTTAGGAGGAAAATAATGGCAGAAACTGTTTTTTTAGGAGACCATGAATTGACCTTTCCCGGCCCACATCTCGGTGTGCTTCGGGATTGTAACGCCGTGCTTGACTCAGCAGAAGGCTTGCACCAGCAAATAGCAGAGGACGGGTATCTACTCGTTCGTGGCTTAATTGACAAGGAAAAAGTTATCGCAGGGCGTCGGGCTATCTTGGAATACGCCAATGGCAACGGAAAAGACGAAGTTTTTAAATCTGGCACCGACATCATGGACGCACTCGCTGGTGAAGGGAGTCCCGGACGAACGATGGGCACGCCTGCCGTCACACACCATCCAGATGTCCAATCTGTTTTGGAAGGCGACGAACTCTTCAAGTTCTTCCGCACTTTCTTTGGTGGCGATACCCGCACGTTTGATTACAAATGGCTACGGTTCGTCCGCCCTGATGGCTGGTCGGGACCGCATTTCGATTTCGTCTATATGGGGAGAGGTTCAAAGCAGCTACACACCTGTTGGGTCCCGTTTGGCGATGTACCTGCGACGATGGGAACACTGACGGTGCTTGTCGGGTCACATAACCTTCCAAGCTTTGCACCGATTCGGGATACCTACGGCAAAACGGATGTTGACAGAGACGGTACCCCTGGACATTTCGGAAACGTTCCGATGGAGATTAGCGATAAATACGGCGGCGAATGGCAGACAGCCGATTTTGAGATGGGGGATGTCATTATTTTCACAATGCACACGATGCACACCTCTACCAAGAATCTCTCCGATAGGTGGCGCGTCAGTTGTGACATCCGTTTCCAACCCGCAGCGCATCCAATTGATGAGCGATGGGTCGGCAAGAACCCGATCTCTCACACAGGAAGCCAAAAGATTTCGTTTGAAGAAGCAAAGAAGGAGTGGGGATTGGAGTAATGTAACCAGCACTCGCATGGTACGTCTTGTATATGAAGTACCGTCTGACACATTTTATCTTCTTAGAGATTCCTCAACGGTATCAATTGACAGCAAGTCGATAAGATTCTTGTTAATATAGTAGTACTCTCGGCCAAACCGCAAACGCTCCAGCAATCCAAGTGCTGTTACTTCATTCAAATATTTTGTGGCTGTAAGGCGACTACATCTCAATTCTTCCTCAACAATACTAATCTTGCAGTAAGGCCACTTGAAGAGCAAATCAACAAATCCTTCGCGCTCAACGGCTTTCGTTTTGTCCCGCGCCGTTGTAATGACGTTGTTGATAAGGCGATTAATTGCCTCTATTTTGTCTGCAGTGTCTCGCGAGGTCTGTTCCACTGCTTTCAAGATATAGAGAATCCATTGTTGCCAATTTCCGTTTTCCGTGACTTCACGAAGATAGCGATAATACTCATCCCGATTTTGGATAAAGAAACGGCTGAGGTAAAGTATCGGTACATCAAGCAGTCCTTGATGTACTAAATAAAGGATGTTGAGTATGCGCCCTGTTCGACCATTGCCATCCATGAATGGGTGTATTGCCTCAAACTGGTAGTGCATTATGGCCATTTTGACAAGCGGTTGGAATCCATCATCCCTATCGTTAATAAATCGCCCAAGATTAATTAACAGTCTGATAAGGTTTCCATATCCAGTTGGGGGTCTGTAAATGAGCTTTTGTGTCGCTCGGTTTTCAATCACTACTGCGCCGTTACGCACTTTCATTTCCTCGTCAAGAATACGCGAGCAGATCTGCTCAAAGAGTTGTATGTCCAGAGTTGAGCCTTCTCGGATGTGATTGACACCATCCCACAATGCCTCGCGGTAGCGTAGTACTTCTTTGGTGTTGGAGTCAACCTGATTTCTGTCAGATGCCATTGCTCGGTACAGATCATCGTTCGTTGTAACGATGTTTTCGATTTCCGAGCTCCTACGTGCTTCCTGAAGGGGTAGTGTATTTATCAGAACTTCTTCGCTTGGCAGTTGCTTCACCAAGGCATTTGCCCTCGCAAGCTCAGTCATTGCCGATATGCACGCTTTGAGAATGTCACGCGATTCAAGGTCTACAGCGGGCGGAAGTTCAGGAAGATCGTTCCATGGAAGATTTGGATTGAATTGAGGCATTGTTGTCACAAGTCTTGGCAACCAGACATGTATACTTTTTGGCGATTTTTATACATATCAGCGTTGATATGTATAATTTGTATACATATCCATCCGGACATGTATACTTTTCGACGATTTTTTTATACATATCCATCTGGACATGTATACTTTTTGGCGATTTTTATACATATCGGCGTTGATATGTATAATTTGTATACATATCTATCCAATATTTGGTATTTGGCACGTCCTTACGATTACCCGAACAGTGCTCGTCGGATCTGACGCACCGCCTGACGAATCCGATCCTCGTTCTCTACGAGCGCAATACGGATATAGCCTTCGCCGTTATGTCCGAATCCGGCACCGGGAGAAACACAGACCTCTGCTTCGTTCAGGAGTTTCATCGAAAAGTCCAGAGAATTCAGATGCCGCCACGCTTCCGGAATAGGTGCCCAAACAAACATAGAAGCCTGCGGTTTCGGGACCTTCCATCCAATCCGGTTTAGACTGTCAACAAGTACATCGCGGCGTTTCTGATAGACAGCAGCGTTTTCCATCACCATGTCTTCTGGCGTGCGCAGTGCCATGATTGCAGCAACCTGAATCGGTGCAAAAATCCCGTAATCGTAGTAGCCTTTAATCCGAGCGAGTGCCTCGATAATCTCCCGATTTCCAGCGGCAAATCCGCAGCGCCATCCCGCCATATTGTAGGATTTGGACAGCGAGATAAATTCAACACCTACATCCTTCGCGCCCTTTGCTTGTAAAAGACTCGGTGCTTTGTAGCCATCGAAAACGATGTCGGCGTAAGCCAAATCGTGGATAACAACGATCTCTTGGCGTTTCGCGAACGCAACGATCTCCTCAAAGAACCCAAGATCAACGACAGCCCCTGTGGGATTATGTGGGAAACTTAAGATTAACACTTTGGGTCTCGGCCAAATATCACGCGTGATTTCGGTCAGTGAGGGGATGAAATCGTTCTCTTCTGTCAAGGGTATGCTCACAACGCTTCCACCCGCAAGCACAATACTGTACATGTGGATTGGAAAGGTCGGATTCGGCACCATCGCCAAGTCTCCGTTATCAATCAAGGCTAAAGCGAGGTGTCCAAGTCCCTCTTTGGTGCCGATGACGGCGAGGGTTTCTTCATTCGGATCGATGTCAACCCCGAACCGGCGTTCATAATGCCAACTGACTTCCCGCCGTAGGTTGTAGATGCCGCGCGAAGCAGAATAACGGTGATTCCGAAGTTCCTGTGCCGCTTCCGTTAGTTTATCAATAATCGGTTGTGGGGTCGCTTGATTCGGATTCCCCATTCCCAGATCAATAATATCTATCCCTTGCTGTCGGCGTTCATGTGTTATCTGTTTGAGCTTACCGAACATGTATGGCGGAAGCCGATTTAAGCGTTTTGAAAATATATTCATTTGTTCCGAAACCTTTATTTTTTTACATCTGTACAGGACTTACACACAAAACAGATATTGAAGGATGGAAGGGTGGAAGGAGAGGGAAGATAGGGGGTTTCCGCACGTTTCCACCCATCCAATCTTCCAGTCTTCCAATCCCGCAAGCAAAATAAGGGGATTTTGCGTAAGTCCTATCTGTATTAGCAAATTTACTTTCCTATGTTCTATCTACCGTGCTCCCAATATGCCCGTAACCGCTCCCCCCAATTTGATATGACGCGTTTCGGGCTTGGATGCACAATTTGCTGGCGATGGAGTTGAGCCTCTTGAGCGAGTAGTTTATCTCGGCACGTGTTCACGACCTCGCTATAGGCTGCGTCTTCTGCAAGGTTTTTTGTCTCACCCGGGTCATCATGTCGATCAAATAGCTGCGAAAGCCCAAGTTGTTCGGCATCCGGTCCGGGTGGTGAGAAATCCTCCACCGCTTTCGGTCTGTATTCTGTAACGTATTTATACTCCTTAGTAACGATTGCCCGTCCCCAATAGTTACTCTCTATGTAAGCGCAATCCCGCCAAGGGACATCTTTCGCTTGAGCAAGTGGACGAACACTCACGCCTTGTATCCCTTCGGGTACGTCAATACCGGCGTAATCACAGACGGTCGGGAATAGGTCTACACCAGAGACGAAATGCCCTTCATCAAACCGATCTTTCTCTATAGAAATCCCATCCCCCAAACACGCCACGATGAATGGCACTCTCACACTCTCCTCGTAGAGCGTGAACTTCTGGAACATCTGGTGACTTCCACACGCTTCGCCGTGGTCCGCGCTAAAAATGATGAGTGTGTTATGGTGTAAAGAGGTCTCGCGCAGTAGTGCGAGCACTCTTCCGATCTCTGCATCAACCTTTTCAATGAATCTGTAATAGTTCCATCTCAAGTAACGCCAGTGAAGTTCATCCCAATTACGGACCCCTTTAAGGATAGCGGCGTGGATAAGCGCGTCGTCAACCCTTCGGCAGACGCGGTGTAGCACTGTCTCCCGTTCATCATAGTCGAAGTTTTCAGGGAGTGGTGGCAAACCGTCTTCCGAAACAGTTCCCTGTTCCAGAGGATTTGGGATACGTTTTTCCTCATGATTGTGCAAATATTCGCATACATCGTGTGGATCAACGTACCCGATCTGGAGGTAAAACGGTTCATCGCTATCGTAATTTGTCAAGAAATCAGCAACCGCATGCGTAGATGCTGAATCGTAGTATGCTGCACCGCCTGCCCCAATATCGGTTTTCCCGTAATAAAGCGTTTGAAAACTCTCACGAACATTTCGCCCAGGAACATGCCATTTGCCACAATGGAATGTTCTATAGCCGCCTGCGTTGAGGCACTGCCCAAGATCAGGAATTTCTGGGTGCAAATACCCACCGTTAAAAGGCACACCTGTTTCAGAGGTGTACAAACCTGTCGCCCAACTCGAGCGGGCAGCGGCACACACTGGATCCGTGCAGAATGACCTGCGAAAAGAGGTTCCATTTCGATGCAGTTCATCAATATTAGGCGTACGCAGATACGGGTTTCCGTAAGCCGAGATCGCATCCCATGAGTGCTGGTCGGTGTTAATAAAGAGAATGTTGGGACGTTCGTTCATTTACGGTCCCCCATCTTCTCTCTGAGTACCAACGTCTCAAAGAAAGTCGAAGCGATAGCGATGTTCCCGTGGACATCAAGCCACCAATAGGAGGGCAAAAGCCCAGCACCGTAGAGATAATAACCGTCAAGCGGAAGTGGGGTCTGTATCGACTCAAGGAAACCGAGTCTGCTTTTGGGTCGAAGTTGCTCTAAGTCTTCAAGCACCGCAATGTCGATCCCATCGCCCGATGCACGAATTGTTCGCGTAAGCGCGGGAATCACATCGAAGAGTGCCCAGTTGCACGTCAGCTTGACAGATGTGTCCACTGTTCCAGCACTGATTTCAGTGCCATTAATGCGCAGCCGAATCTCTGAATCTAAGGCGAGATAGCCCTCGCATGACAATCGGGAGTATGTATCGTCGCCACTGTTTCGGGCATCAACGCCCCAATTCCCCGTGAGTGGGCGGTAATCTTCATCCTCACAACGGAACTTAATCTCCAGATTCTCACCACTTGTTGTATTCTCGTATTGAACAGAATAACTCCAGAGATTATTGCCGTTCTTGCTTCGTTCAATGATGGCTGTCCCGATGCTTAGTTCTTCCTTAACACCCCCTCTACTATAGCCGCGCCAATAGTTCGGCAGGATATCGTAAACGTGGGTGACAGCGTGCGCTTTTTGTGTACCAGACGTGCTAATCTCTGGATCATATCCACGAAGTATTCTAATTAACTCCTGTGCAAATTGGGGATTTTGCGCACCGTAATTGTAATCAAACGACCAGTGCAGCGGATTGCTATTGTTCATGGTATTGCAATCATTTACGTATTTTGGGGATTTTGCCGGATGCAGCGTTGTGTGCATGACGGGTCGTCTCAGGCAGGCGATATCCTTGGCAGCACGCCAGTGTCCATGTACGTGCTGAATCCAAGGAGATTCGGTGTCCTATTGATACGTAGACCACCCGAACGTTTGTACGTGTGCGGACCGCGGCACCAATCACCTCGTCCTTGTCTGTGAGGTACGTGTAAGCACCCTGTTCTGAATCGGGTTCTTCGTATCGTCCCCAGAGTCGAGATTTTGCACAACCGATCGTCGGTTTATCCAAGACCAACCCTAAATGCGATGCGAGTCCGAATCGTCTTGGGTGTGCGATGCCCTGTCCATCTACTATCACCAGATCTGGTTCCGTTTGTAACTGCGAAAACGCTGTCAACAGTGGTGGGATTTCTCGGAAGGACAGCAACCCCGGTATATAAGGAAAACGAACAGGGCTCTCTGTAACCACGCTATCTACCACCTGTAGTTCGGGAAAACTGAGGACTACCACGGATGCACGTGCGATGTCCTTTTTCAACCCGATATCTACGCCAGCAACGGTGTTGATTGTCCCAAACCGGTCTGTTGTAACCACCTGCGTGCGAAGCCTGTTTTGAATTTGCCGTGCCTCTTCAGATGAAACATCCCACGAATGGAGAGCGTGATACTTCATAGCTGCCGCTGTTCGTTTTCAATCTAAACGTCATTTTGTTTTACAATGTCTCAGGCACCAAGAAAGAACGCAGCGGTAAACCTTTTCGTCCTAATGCTCAATAACATTATAACACAAAAATCTTCAACTGTCAAACCTTTTCGGTGTAGCCTACGAGTCCAAGTGGCTATTTCTCGCGCGTTGTTTCTTTGACTTCAACAGCACCAGGCTTTGTGATATGCCGGATACCCGCAAAAAAAGCAGAGAGGACAAGGTAACCGCCGCCAATACCAATGAGGGCACCTAAGCTACCGATAATAATCTCTATTCCGTAGAACATCGTCCGTTCTCCTCACTGTAAAATTTCTATTATTATAGTAATAGACCTATGTGAGTCTATTGACGTTTCTCAGGTTTGAAACCTTCCGCCGAAAACGTTGGTAAGATATAACGCAGATACCTAATAATCGGTTTCAAACTTTGCCAAATTTTGTTTAATTTGTCTATTAATTGTCTCAATAAAAGGTATTAGCAATAATCATGCCATCTAAAAAACCTCCAAAATGACCGAATAAGTCGGAAAAATGTGTTTTATTTAACACAAAGGGACGAAAAATATGAAGAAATTGTAGCAAAATAGAAACACGCCCAATATGTCTTTGAAGTAAGGTTTTACGTGGAACATTTTTTAGGAAATGGAAATGCATATAAAACGTAACTTTATCGTATTTTTAGCGTCAAAGTGAACAAAGATTGTCTCTCACGAGGTAAATAGATGTTATATTTAGATACACTTGACAACCTGAAAAAAGACAACACACAAAACCAATTCGTCATCTGCCACCAAGCAGTAGACGGTTTGCAGAGTATACTTGAGTTAACTCCAGATACAGAACTGTTACGAAGATGGGAAACAGAGAAACTTGGGTGGGAAGAATTTCAACAAGCCTTCAAAGCGCAGCTGCGCGAGGAATACAGTAAAGGTGAAAAAAGCCGACTCAGAGGTTTGGCAAGTTACTGTCTTGAAAATGATGTTGTCCTCTACTCGCCAGAATCTCCCGGTGAACAAACCTATCGCGCTGTTCTCACTGAGGTGATTAATAGTATATGGGAAGCGACAGGCGAGGCGGCGCGCGCTATCGACCAAGCTGCTGAATCTGTCAATAACGGACTTGCTAAGGTTTATCGAGATACAATGGAACAGATCGCTGATACGTGTGAATATTTACAACCAACTGTCCAAAACCCACATCGCAAATCCTGCCTCTACTGTCGGCATTTAGATGCACAAGTCTATAGCTGCCAGAAGTTAGACAAACTCGTCATTCCGTACAAGTGGCGTTAGAACGACTTTCGTCAAGCATAGCGAGGATACTGGGAGGCACAAGATGTTCAATAGCCTCGTTTCTCTCTAAGAGTTCGCGGGCCTCTGTTGAGGACATATAGGCGTAAAAGTCAGGCAGCAGAAGGCATGAAACGTAGGAAGCATATCGGTGAATTTCGGGTTGGGTCATGAAGGATTCTATTGTCTCGATATCCGCCTCCGCACGATTCGCAACAATAAAACGGGCGGTTCCGAACAGTTCCTCCAATTCCGCGTGAAAATCTGTGTAATATTTCGGATCGAAGATTCTCACTAAGGTGTCATATCCAACAATAAAGTAGAACTCGGTCTCCGGAGGTGAAATCGTTTTTAAAGCGGTGACTTTGTCAATGTACCTGCCATGGCTTGATACACCTACCGAAAACCTCCGATGATCCTTTGTGTACCTTTTGAGGGTCAAGAGCCTCGCAGCAAGCGGTAAACCGAACACCGTCTTATCAACGTTTGCTTTTGCAAGGAGTAGAAGCAGTTCGTCCAATTGGTATTTGGTGAATGTATCCTCTATCATTTTCGTATGTGCGAGGGTCAACGGATTGAAGGAACCTGAAAAAATACCGAGTTTCTTACCGTGTTCAAGGGTTGAGGATGTGGCACGATGAATCAGTTCTATCTGCGGCGGAGCTGTCGGGTCCAGTCGGTTAAAGAGTTCGGTGTACCTTTCGTAGTCCGGATGGTTTTCGCATTTTTGTATCAATAGATTCAAAAGTGAGTTTTCCATTTGCACACCTATTTTCGCTTTCCACGTCCTCAATCTCTACTTCAAGGGTACAGAATTAATCCCTATCAACTTCCGCCTTTTTCGCCTCTTCCCAGATTTCATCTAAACTTTCTAAGTCCTGCGCTTCAAAATTCGTGCCGCGGCGTTCCAATTCCGCTTCCATCCATTTAAAGCGGGTCATAAACTTGCGGTTCGCGTTCCGCAACGTTTCTTCCGCTTGAATTTCCATAAAACGGCACAGATTAACGATAGCAAAAAATAGGTCTCCGAGTTCTGCCGAAATCGCTTCTGGCTTATCTGCGCTGATGCTCACCTTGACCTCTTCAAGTTCTTCATCCACTTTGGCGATAACATCGGCGAGTTTATCCCAATCAAAACCGACACGTGCGGCTCGATTCTGTATCTTCTGGGCGCGGAGAAGTGTAGGAAGCGCGTTCGGAATCCCGTCAAGCACCGATTGCCGGTCCTCGTAGCCTGCCTCTTGGCGTTTGATCTCCTCCCAGTTCTTTACGACCTCGTTTGAATCCTCAACATTAACGTCACCAAAAACATGCGGATGCCGTCGGATCAATTTTTCCGTTAACGTTTCAATCACTGCATAGATGTCAAAATCTTTGTGTTCCGCTGCAATCTGCGCTTGAAGCATGATGTTTAGGAGGAGATCTCCCAATTCCTCTTTCAACTTTTTCGGGTCACCCGTATCGATTGCTTCAAGTGTTTCATAGGTTTCCTCAATGAGTGTGGATTTCAGCGTTTCATGTGTCTGCTCCCGATCCCACGGACATCCATTCTCGCTTCTCAAGGTCGCTATGACATCAACAAGTTCTTCAAATAATTCTTTTTCCATAGAGTTCTCCTTTACTTGGTTTTTGTTTTATTATTCAAAGCCTTTACGTGTTTTTGGACTTCGGAGTAACGTTCCGCTTCTGGGAAATAGGTGAGATAAAGTTCATAGAACTGCAGTGCACGTGCATAATTTTTCTCTGCTTCTGCCGCACGAGCACGTGCCTCTAACGCGTCTGCTTTGGCGTTCAATAACTCGCTGAGCAGTTGCGTCGCACGTTTTGTGAAAACACTACCGGCATAGGTCCTGCGAAATGCCTCTAACGTTTTTACCATCTCGGCGTAGGGTTTTTCATCAGCTGCCTTTTTTAGTTGGTCAAATTGCGTCTCAGCTTGCGTCCTGAGACGTGTTGTCGATTCTTTCGCATTTTGGCAGAGCTCTGTATCAGGTAAAATGTCCGCAATTTGGGTGTAAATTGTGAATGCCTCTCCAAGTCTGCCATTCTTTTCGGCGGTTTGTGCCTTTTCAAATCCAACTTCAACCTGCTTCATAGGTCCATAAGCGATAAGCCACTCCCTTATTTTTGTTTTCGTTGACCACTTTGGAGAAAGCGTGTGTGTTTCATCTGGCCACCCCTCAAAAGTCACATCTGCACCCCACATCCTATAAAACTGTGCTGCGCGTTTTGCGCGTTCGTAATGCGGGTCATCCAATTCACCTGCACCATAGAAAACCGGATGTCCGCGAATCAATTCCGCAGGGGGTGGATTTATGTCCACGTCGCGTCTTCCAGCACCGAGGACGAATCTCCCCGCTAATTGATCTAACATCTGTTCTCCGAGGACGGTCGTTGAATAGCCGCCTTGGCTATACCCCCCCATGAAAATGTATTCTTTGGCGACGTTCACCCGTTTTGAAACAAGTTCTAACGCCTCATCAAAGAAAATTTTCTCCGGTGCCGTTTCGGTGGGGCTGAGTCCTCCCTCATAATAACGATCAGTTGCATAATTCATACCGACAATAATAAACCCTTTTCCTTTTGTTAGCAGCCTGAACATTCCTGTTGTGGCCGTCCCACGGTAACCGTGGTAATAAAAAATAACTGGAAATGGACGTTTGTCGGTGTAATCAACTGGAACGTAAAGCAGAAATGTCTTTCCTGTCTTTGGGGCTGTGATACGCACCTCTTTCCCCGGCGCCACAGTAGGTATCTCAGCGGCAAACGCGCTGTGAAGCAGAAGCAGTAAGGCTATATTGCAGCATACAATCTTCACGCTGCGGCGCAAATTATTGGATGGTAGGCCTCTGATAGCAAGTTTCGACTTGCGAACTACGCCAAAAGGACGTGTTTTCATGCGTCTGCTCCATTCTCCTGTTCTTGAAGGGTTTCTAATTGAAGAATCAACTGGCCGAGTTGAAGACGCAATAGTAAGGTATAGATTTGCATCAGGAGCGTAACCTGCGCCTCCGTTGGCAGATCGCTGGCATGAATTACCGCAAGCAGTCTATCCGCACGTTCCCGGACCTGTTCGGCTTTTTCTAAATCGTCTTCTTCTGTTTCTGCCGTGCTCTCCTTGATAAACTGCCAGATGCGGTCCTGAATTTCCAGCATATAATTTTTTGCCATTGCTGTGCGCGCCTTCTTAGCAGAATCTACCCAGATTGTATTCGCCTTCCAATTCAGCATAAACGCCACACTGTTAATAACCACATCGCGAAGTGTATCCTCGCCAGAGAGCAGTTCTTCTAAGTTTGTTATGCCCTCTGCTTCTGCTGAGAAGGTGCGAACGCGCCTAAAATCTTTCATATTTGTCAACAACACTTCATTTTCTGCGATGAGCCGCCAAAAATCAGCACTCGTTGAAAGGATTACCTCTAAACGATTACAAACCGTGTCGGATATCTGTGTGCGAACGCAGTAGTAATGCAGACTGTGGAGTTGGCTCCGAAAGCGTTGCAAACTCTCAGTCGTCTGGATCTCCGACGCGTATGCGATATGCGGAAGGAGTTCCTCCCGAATTTGATTCAAAAGTGTTGGGACAGTGCGTTCAGCGTTCATATCTTTTACATGTAGAGGCAATAGCGAATAAATAGAACAGGATCATTCAGTTTTTTTAAGAAAGCTGTGTGGATATTGAACTTCCCTCACTCGGGACAATCTCCGAATCACAACAGATATTCGTCTTAGAAAATAACAACACGCTCAAGCCCGAGGTCGGATAGGTGGCGTAACGCTACAGATGACGATTGGCGATCAAGCAGTGTCTAATTCTGATAACTGACAACTTCTTTAGTAATAGAATAGCAGGTCTTCTCGAAAAAGTCAACTTGACAATTGTTGAGAGACTGTGTTAGAATGCGGATAGAGAATACACGGCACGGGAGAAAAGCTGCCATGAAATTGTCCATTGTTGCTGTCATCAGTATCGCTTTCTTTGGGATACTCATGAGTTCTGCCGACGAAAAAAGCGAGATAGTACCACCAAAAGTAGGCGATACAGCACCAGATTGGACGCTCCAAGACGCTGAGGAAAAGGAGCACAATTTGAAGAAGCTGCGCGGTAAGGTCGTTTTCCTGATTATGGGCAATCGCAAGATTCGAGAGGAAGACGACAAGTGGGCAGAAGCGTTCCAGAAAGACTATAAAGAAAATGAAAAGGTTGTCGCCTATATCATTGCCGATTTGCGGAGTGTCCCCGGATTCATACCTAAAAGATTTATCAGAAGTCAACTCAAGAAAAACCCACCCCCTGTGGAATTCCTGCTGGATTGGAAGGGAGAGGTCCATAAGCGGTATCAGACGGAAAAGAAAAAACCAACACTATACCTAATTTCGCAGGAAAGCACCATTGTGTTCCACCGAAAATCCGATTTCAAACCGGAAATTTACGCCGAACTTAAAAAGGAAATCGACAAACTTTTAGCAAAACCCGATGCAGAGTAATGTTTATGAAGTCGTATTTTGTTGTCAGTTGACCTTATATTTAGCAGCGTTTAAGCGTGTGCAATCCTCTCGGTAATGGAGGAAAGTATGGCCACGAAAATTAGAATAGAACCCTATTTGTCCAGTCCAATCTTTTTCCTTGTCGCGGGTCTGTTCCTTGGTGGATTCGGTTTCTTCGCGATGGGCGTAGCCGGAGACGACTTACTTTTTTTTATTTTAGACTGGATTTTAATCATCTTTGGTTTTTCTGCTGCGGTCTATGGGTTCATAGGGATAGTAGAAGGTAAACAAAAACGGATTAAGGGGAACCAGCAGGAGGTACGCGCCCTTTCTCAAAATTTGAAGGTGCGTTATCCGACCTACATCTTAAAGGTTCACAAATTGAAACAGAAGCATGAAGACCTGCATGAGAAGTTCCCTGAAGTCCGGGCATCTTCTGAGGAATTCAAACGCCGTATCAAAATGTTTCAAGCCGAGTTAGTTGAATTGGAAACCCAGCTTCGCGATAACCTACAGAAGCACGCGCCCGTTATAGATAGCGATAACGTAGACGGTGTCGCGAAAAAGATTCTCTGGTCTGATCAGCAGATTCAGTTGACACAGTTGGGGGACACCTTAAAAACACTCACTGAGACGGAAAGCCCGATGGTGCCAGAAAATTACCGTAGGGCACTGAATCGGATACACCACGATTTCAAAAGGCTTGATGGTGGCGTAACGCTTTATCACGAATTGTTAACAGCATGTACCAGTGAAACTGATGCATTCGACGCAATTTCAGCCTTGAAGCAGGAAGTTGAGGAGGTTGACGCGCTGCTCTCGCAGCACGAAGCCGAATTGCAAAAGTTAGCAACAGATACCCAAACGCAATATAAGATGTCGAAAATGGCACTCTCAATATTTCAAGAGCGTTTTGAAGAGTTCAAAGCAGGTTGCGAATAATCACGAAGGGAAACGGATATGAAATATCTCGTCACCGGTTGTGCGGGGTTTATCGGTTGGAAAGTGACGGAGTTTTTGTTGGAAGCAGGACACACCGTTGTTGGAATCGATAATATAAACAAAGCGTATGATACACAAGTCAAGCAGTGGAGACTTCAGCAACTCGAAGGCATCCCAAACTTCCAATTTCACCGTTCAGATATCTGTGACCGAGATACCCTACAGGCAATATTCGAGAAGAGTACCCCTACATTTGACGCAGTGATTAACCTCGCAGCTCGTGCCGGGGTGCGGCAGTCCGTTGAAAATCCTTGGGTATACGTTGACACGAACGTAACTGGTACACTGAATCTGTTAGAATTGTGCCGCGAGTTTGAAGTAAAGAAATTCGTGTTGGCATCGACATCAAGTCTTTACGGTGCGAACAATCCACTCCCCTTCAGCGAAGAGGCAAACACAGACGGACCTTTATCCCCTTACGCTGCCTCAAAGAAAGGTGCCGAATCGTTCTGCCATAGTTACCATCACCTCTACGGTATCGACGTGACAATCTTCCGTTTTTTCACTGTCTATGGTCCCGCTGGCAGACCGGATATGAGCGCGTTTCGTTTTGTACAGTGGATCAGTGAAGGGAAACCGGTCATCGTCTATGGCGATGGCAAACAGTCCTCGCGAGACTATACTTATCTTGAAGACATCGCTCGTGGGGTGATAGCAGGGCTGAAACCTCTCAACTACGAAGTGATTAACCTCGGTTCAGACAGTCCCATCGTACTTATTGATACGATTCGGCTTATAGAAGAACTCGTTGGTAAGGAAGCGCAGCTCTCACACCAACCTTTTCATCCGGCTGATGTTCGCGCCACATGGGCAGATATCCGCAAAGCGGAAAAACTTTTAAACTGGCGACCCCAGGTCACTTTCCGTGAAGGTATCACTGCGCTTGTAGAGTGGTATCAGGCGAATCGTGAATGGGCAAAAGACATCCAAACAGGCTAAATCGCCCCTCCTTGTAGGAGCGAGTGTTTTTGCTTGGGTATTTCTGCGGATTGCTTGGTGTCTTTGCTTGGGTGTTTCTGCGTATTTTTGCGGATTTCCCGTGCACGCGACCTTTACACCCATTAACTTTGACGAGACAAAGCACTAAGTCAATAGTGTGACTGCCTTTTTCAAAGCATCGGCATCCACCTTTATTTTTGCTATCTCTACCTCGCGTTGGACATAAGTGAGTGTATGTTCTGGACTCATCGGGGCAGCAATGTCCTGAACGATCTTGTGGAGCCGCTTCACATCGGTTTTCTTGATACCGGTCTGTGCTTCAATGCGGGCATGTAACTCAGCGGGAGACTCCGGTTCTTCAATGGGTGCTGTGCGTTTGGAAGGTGCCCCTTTTCTTTTCGGTTTCGATTCTGCCGATGGAGATGTCCGTGTCTTCGTCTGGCGTGCCCTTCTTCGAGACGTTCCCTGTTTAGAAGTCTGAATTTTCCCCACTTCTAAGGACTTGACACCACATTCCTTACACAACTTCGCTGTGACATCCGCCAAGGTCATCGTTACAATCATTTCTGTAATCGCGCCACAGACTTCACATTCGGAAAGGTTTTCGATGTTTGTAAGGATCTCAGCGTGTATGACGAGCATTTTCTCTTTATCGGTTTTTGTCTGTTTCTCTTTCTGACAGAGTGCTATCAGTTTTTGTGCTGCCTTCTCGATTGTGTCTAAATGTCCCATGTTGTTCCCCTAAAAATATGAGGCATGGTAACCTCAAGGTGAAATATATCCTCGCTTCCGCTGGCGAGGATTGTATCCTCGCCTTCCTCTAATGTTCAAGTAAGCGTAGACTTTACGATAAATTGCGATTCGTTTATAGGTGAGGTTTCTGACAGGAGGCACGCTTAATCTTCGCCAAAGCGCGCGTGCAGGACAATGTGGCACGTACGTCCTGCGTAATTATTTAGATTGCAGCGAAGCAGCGAAAGTCTTGTCTGTATAGAGTTTATATTCAAAACTGTCTATCAATGCTTCGCAACTGGCGGAGATGATGTTCTCTGAAACGCCAACAGTGCTCCAAGTTCTCTCTCCGTCACTCGCTTCAATCAATACTCGGACTTTTGAACCTGTCCCGGCTTTGGTATCCAACACCCGAACCTTGTAATCTATCAATCGGACAGTCTGCAAAGCGGGATAGAACTGCTCAAGCGCTTTTCGGAGCGCGGTGTCAAGTGCGTTGACCGGTCCATCTCCATCAGCAGCGGTGTGTGCCGTAAGACCATCTGGTGTCGTAACCTTTATGGTTGCTTCAGAACGCATCGCGTAGTCGCTGAATTGTTCAATGATAACGCGGAAACCAACAGATTCAAAAAAGGATTCGTAACCATTAAATATCTTATGTGTCAAAAGTTCAAACGATGCTTCAGCGGCTTCGTATTGGTAGCCTTCCTGTTCCGCTTCCTTGAGGCGTTTGAAGAGTTCTAACACCTGTGGTGAATCCTTGTCGTAATCGGGGTATTCCTTCTCAATCTTTTTCATAATGGTGCCGCGTCCCGCTTGGTCAGAGACGAGAATTCGTTGCGTATTGCCAACCGTTTCCGGCACGATGTGTTCATAAGTAAGACGATTTTTACGGATGGCATCGGTGTGCAAACCACCTTTGTGGGCAAAAGCGGAACGTCCGACGTAAGGTTGACGTTCATCGTGCGGGAGGTTCGCCAATTCGCTGATAAGTCGCGATACACTTGTTAACGCTTGTAGCCGCGTATCGCTGAGGCACTTTATGCCGAGTTTGAGTTGAATCGTGGGAATAATAGAGGCGAGATTCGCGTTTCCACACCGCTCACCGTAGCCGTTGAAGGTCCCTTGCACATGGGTCGCACCAGCCTGGACAGCCAGCACGGAATTTGCCGCACCCATTCCAGCATCGTTGTGCGTATGAATACCAACAGGCAGTGACAGTTCGGAGAGGACAGTTTCAACACCTGCTTGGATTTCCAGTGGTAGTCTGCCGCCGTTGGTATCGCAGAGCACGAGGCAGCTCGCACCGCCAGATGCAGCCGCTTGCAACGTCTTCATTGCATAGATAGCATCGTCGGCATAACCATCGAAGAAATGTTCGGCATCATAAATCACCTCGCGCCCATTTTCGACAAGATAGCGGACAGAACTCTCAATTAATTCCAAGTTCTCTTCTGCTGTGACACGCAGGACATCGGTGGCGTGGAGCCGCCAACTCTTTCCAAAAATTGTAACCGTCCTCGCACCAGTATCCAACAAAGCAGTCAAATTCGGATCGACATCGGCGGTATACGTCGGATAGCGCGTGCTGCCGAATGGCACAATCGTTGCCGTTTCTAACGCCATCCCTTTCGCTCGCTTGAAAAATTCTATATCTTTCGGGTTGGAGCCGGGGTAACCCCCCTCAATATAGCGGATACCTAACTTATCCAGTGCCTCTATGATGATAAGTTTATCTTCAACAGAAAACGCTACGCCTTCTGCTTGGCTGCCATCCCTAAGTGTTGTGTCATAAAATTCAACCATGTCCCTTTTCACGGCAAGTTTTGGCTGCAAACTACGCCAAAATTCGGTGTCTCCTTTTAGGCTTTTATATCTTAATTCCTGTTTAGTTTTACACCAATATTTTATCACATTTAAGGGTGAAAGTCAAATTTTGTCTGTGTTTTTCGCAGTGCCAATAGCAAAATAAAATCCTTGTGCTGCGTCTCTTTAAATCTATTTGTAATTTGATAATTCGTTCGATTATGGTATTATTAAAAATTATGAAAACTTTTTCCATCTTTCTCTATTGTGGAATAATACTATTTTCAGGTTGTGGGATATTCACCTCCAAACCGGTTGAGATCCAGATTCCAGCTGCATCGTTGGATCCACTCGAAAAACTACACGCCGATATTGATACCGTTTTACAGGAAGCGTTGTTCACAACGGCAAGCATTGGGATAAAGGTGGTTGCGGTTGAAACAGGGGAAGCGATTTATCAAAAAAATGCGCACAAGCTACACCACCCCGCCTCCACAACGAAACTCTTCACGGCAGCGGCTGCTTTGGCGAAATTGGGATCGGATTACCAGTTTGAAACAACGCTCTATGTCGATGCGGATGCGAATACACAAGTGATAGAAAACATCTACCTTAAAGGCAGAGCGGATCCAGTGCTTCAACCAGATGATATAGTGCAATTGGCTGACCTGTTACTTGAATCTGGTGTGAAGTTGATAGAAGGTGATGTCGTTGTTGACGAAACATATCTTGACACCGTTCGGGAGGGTCCAGGATGGATGTGGGACGATAGACCATTTCGGATGAGTGCTTTAAGCATCAGACAAATAGAACCCGATCCGGAAACAAGAAGCAGAGCACTGTCGTGTGGCTATCTATTGAAAATCGAACTCGAACAAAAAGGCATTGAAGTGGCAGGTGATGTCGTCTCAGGAACAGTCCCACCAGACGCACGCAGCGTTGCCAAGCATTTATCGCCACCGCTCGCCGATATTCTCAAACGAATGAACAAACCGAGTGACAATTGGATCGCTGAACTGCTCTTCAAAACCATAGGAGCAGAAGTGATAGGTGAACCCGGAACGTGGAGGAAAGGACGAGATGCCATCAATGAATTTTTAACTGAAATCATGGGCGAACCGCCGCCGCATCGGTTCGTTGACGGTTCCGGGCTTTCTCGGTACAACCTCCTCAACGCCGAATTGCTCACGAAACTGCTCGTCTACATGTATCAGAACTTTGCGTTGATGCCAGAGTATCTGGCATCGCTCCCGATTGCTGGCGTTGATGGCACCTTAAGCAATCGGATGCAAGGCGTGTCCGCCGAAAAGACATTACGTGCGAAAACTGGCACTTTAAGCGGTGTTTCTGCGCTTGCGGGTTACACCGTAACTGCAGACGGTGAGGTGTTCGCATTCGGCATCCTCATCAGCCATTATGTCGGTCCAGCGACACCTGCACGGAACATCCAAGATAAAATTGGGAATTATCTGGCCGGATTTAGCCGCCATCCGGTTAGTAACATTACCGGTAAACTCTCCGAAAACGAATAGGAACAACTTGGGCATGTTGCTCTATAAACGTGATTCTCTTGTCATATAGGCTTTCATGTGGTATAATAGTCGCGGTTTTGAGGGACTTATCTAATAAGATGGTGTAATTTTATTATCCGCAGCGTCCTAAGAATTCGCTGCTGGTATTCCAAGAACAGATACACCCGTTAATACAACAAACACACTACATGACTCTTTTATGCGAATTGTTAGAGAAAATGAGTTGGCGAAATTTGCAGAGCGACATCCAAATACTCATACCTCCCTCAACCATTGGACACAATTGATGAGAGAAGGAAGTTTTAAGTCAATTATTGACCTGCGTGAAACGTTCGGACGCGTTTCACCAGTGAAGGTTCAACCTCGAAGGTTTAATCGAGAGTCAATAACATTGACAGTTTTCAACATTAGTGGCAACGATGCTCGTCTTATCACGGTCGTGCAATACGCGCAACAGGTCGTGTTTATTGATCAAGTGCTAACACACGATGAGTATGATACAGGAAATTGGAGAAAGTAGACCATGTTAACTGAAAGACCTCCGACACCGAATGTATCGCCAACACCCATTTCTTTCGGACTTAATGTCTTATTAGAGAAAACAGACCTTAGCGCACTCCTCCAAGAACAAGCTATTGCTGAGTTCAGTTCCGAGCATCTACAAACACTGATGTGGAAAATCGTTCCTGAAGTTCCAATGTCTTTTTCCAAACCAATAAAAGCATCGGAACAAGAACAGATTGAATTGGATCCATATCCAGAAAGCGACTACCAATGGCTTCTGGAAGTACTTGAAACCCTAAGCGATATAGTGAGTCGGAACGTAAATAACGACTTTGCTGCACTGACCGAAACCGACTATGAACAACTTGATGCAGTGCTAAAAGAACTAATCTATATCGTTGGTGACGATGAAAAGCATCGCTTGGCATCATTGATGGACTTCACTGGTGTCCTCATCACAAAGTATGAAAATGAATACTTTCCAAAACTGACAGACTTGTTTCCTGAATTAGCAGAAAATGTAAATTTAAACGACATAAAAGATGAGAATCAACAAGATAATCCTATCAAGAAGTCGGAAAAACCTACAAAAGCACTTGCCGCGGAGGCATTTTTGTCCATCGGTAACCTTCTCTCGGACGGAGATAAAAAGGAAGGGGCAATTTTTGCTTACGATCAAGCGATATACCTGAATCCAGAGCACGCACATGCTTACTACAACCGTGGGAGAGCGAAAGGATCTTTAGGTCAATATGAGTCTGAGATTGTTGATTTAGATGAGACTGTGCGACTTATCCCCAATTTTGCCGAAGCTTACTTATTGCGAGGTATTGCAAAAACTGCGCTGAATCACTATAAGTCTGCGGTCGCTGACTTTGACGAGACTCTACGACTAAACCTAAACAATTCGCTCGTATATATAGTTTACGCCTCGCGAGGTTGTGCCAAAATAGTGTTGAATCGTCATGAGTCTGCAGTTGCTGACTTTGATGTGACCCTTCAACTCAAACCTGATGCCAAAATTCATTTCTTGCGTGGTTATGCAAAATACAAAATAGAACAATATAAGGATGCGATTGTTGACTTCGACAAGACTCTTCAACTCAAATCAGATCACGCTCAAGCCTACTTCATGCGTGGACGCGCGAAGATTAAGTTAGAACAATATGAAACTGCAATTGCTGATTTTGGTAAAGGTTTCCAACTTGAACCAGATGATGTTTTAGCCTACTTTGATCGAGGTTATGCCAAATATAGCCTAAAACAATATGAAGATGCGATTGTTGATCTTGACGAAGGCATCCGTCTCAATCCAAATTCTACTGAAACTTATTTATTCCGCGGTATGGTAAAATGCATTCTCAACCAACATGGCTCTGCAATTGGCGATTTTGATAAAGGTATTCCTCTTAACCCTGATTTTGCTGAAGCTTATTTATTTCGAGGCTATGCCAAATATGGAATAGGAGAATATGAATCTGCCATCGTGGATTTTGACGAAGGTATTCGTCTCAATCCAGATTCTGCTGAAGCTTATTTATTCCGAGGCTACGCCAAATACAGATTAAAACAATATGAAACTGCGCTTGCTGATTTCGACAAAACTATCCAACTCAACCCAGATAATGGCGAAGCATATAATAACCGAGGCCATTTGAAAAACAAACTTGGACAATATGAATCTGCACTGGCAGACTGCGATGAATCCATCCGTCTAAACTTTGATGATGCATGGCCGTATGCCAATAGAGGCTTTGCGAAAATTAAGTTAGGTCAACCAGAATCTGCGCTTACCGACTGTAACGAAGCAATTCGGAGAAATCCTTCTTTGGCTGAAGCCTACAACACCCGAGGTCAAGCAAATACTCTTTTGGGCAGGACTCAGGAAGCAAAGGCAGATTTCCAAAAAGCCTTAGAACTGGCAGAACAGACTGATAACCAAGATCTCAAAACTGAGATTGAGCAATCACTTGAAGAACTTGATAATGCCAATTAGAAGACAATGTAAATCTGCGCGACGGTCAAGCATCTCCCCGACTTTTTTTAATCAAACCGAGACGTAATCTCAGGGGGCGGTTCTCCCACAACGGATTTTCCATCTTTCAACAACGGCTCAGCGTTGCCCCATAGACGACTCCCATCATGTGAAAGCAGAGGTTCCGCGGAATACTGCGCAAGATACGCACGCCGTAGACTGTTCGTGTAGTTCGTCCCGCTACAGTGGAAATTGACGCTCGTAAACGCCACAATGCTCCCCGCAGGAACGATAGCAGGTACACCCTTTTCCGGTCCGAAATAGCCCACCATATCGTTACTTTCATCGTCGCGGATGTGTTTTACCCATGAACGGACACCGATATGAGAAAACGGCATCACGTAGACCGTCCCGTTCTCTTCGGACATATCATCAAGCGCACACCAACAGGTGAGGTACGGCTTGTGGTCGGGGTAACCAACGTAACCCGAATCTTGGTGCCAGCTGAACTTCATTCCCTCTTCTGCTCCCTTGACGACGTACTGCTCCCAGAAGAGATACGCCGTATCGCCTAAGGTCGCACGGCAGACATCCGCCATCAGATCGCTGAACAGAAATTCGCGAAGTTTAGGCTGTTGCCTGAAGCAGTTTGAGACGAAATACCGCTTTCCGCGATGATTGAGACCGAGCATTTCTGTGTCCTGCCGCTCCATCTCAGCATCCGCCTGATTGATAAAGGTCCCGCACTCACCGCGAAGCAGTTCCAAAAGCGGTTCCGGGATAACGTTCTCTAAAATGAAATAGCCTTCCTCTTGGTATTGCTGTTTCTGTGCATCAGTTATGTTCATAAACTTCTACCTATAACGTGACGCTGGCGAGGTTTCAAACCTCGCCAGCAATATGGGAGTATAAATTCTATTCGATATTTATTGGACGGACGATCTGGCCGTTGCTTTCCCAATACGTATGCTTTCCGGTGATGTAGTCAGAGTCCCCAGCAGGTTGGATGTTCCCTTTCGTATCAATGGCTCTGGAGACGACAGTATGTTCCCCCTTCGATGGGTTGTTCCAATCAAGATGCCAGATTTTCCATGCGAATTCGGCATCTTCTTCCGGATCTATCGTCGCCTTTTGCCAAGCACCGCCATCAATGCTTACTTCAACGGTTTTGATAGGTGCCCCCCACGCGGCACCGTAGATACGGTATCTATCACCGATGCGCGTTACTTTCGCCGCTAACGATTTCAAGTTTGTCCTACCAACTGAAGTCTCCATCCACACCGATTCGCCATCGGGACGTTTCTCCTCGCGCATCGTGACATAATCGCGTCCCATAAACCGCCCCATGTACCGGGTATCGCGCACCTCAATACGTTTGAGCCATTTTACGCAGGCGATGCCGTACCATCCCGGAGCGATCAAGCGAAGCGGCGCGCCGTTCGCGTGTGGTAACGGTTCACCGTTCATCTCATAACAGAGGAGGTTGGTGTCTTCCAATGCGTCTTCAACAGACATACTCCGTGCAAAGTTCTGACGCATCTTTACACCGCGTCGTTCCTCTTCGCCAACATCGTGTCCGAAGAAGATAACCTCAATCCCGTTTTCTTGGATACCAGCCTCCTTGAGAATCGGCGCGAGGGGTGTGCCAGCCCATTTAGCATTGCCAATTCCACCTGTGAACGTCGCAAACCCATGGTTGCCGGAGCACTCCAACGTAAAGGTTACCTCCTGCCGTGGACGTGCTTTAATATCTTCAATTGTGAGCATCAACGGGTTGTCAACCAAACCGCTAATCTCCAATTTCCATGTCGCGAGATCAACTTCAGGTGTGCCGTAGTGGGAAACATTGAAGAATTTATCGTTCGGTGTGATAAAGGTATCAAGCTTACTCCAATCCAACAAAACTCGCTCTGAAGGTGGCGGTTGATCGGTGAAAGGGATAAGCACTTCACCCTCACGACGTGGAAAGGCGTAGACTGCCCACGGACTGAGCAGCAGCCCTGTAAGCGTTATACCGCTCTGTCGCAAAAAATCTCTGCGATCCATGGTGCCTCCTCATTTTTCGGTAGACGTAGTTTTAAGCGTTCGTTGCCGCAATATAGTTGGCGTTAACCTGTTTCCAGTTAACGATTTTCCCCCAAGCATCAACATAATCAGCGCGTCGGTTCTGATAGTTCAGATAATAAGCGTGTTCCCAGACATCAAGACCGAGGATAGGGGTATGTCCTTTCATCAACGGACTATCCTGATTTGATGTTGAATAAATCTGCAGCTTCTTCTTATCGTCAACGACAAGCCATGCCCATCCGGATCCGAAATGTGTTTTCGCGGCTTTGGCAAACATTTCGCTGCCAGCATCGAATGAACCAAACGTGGATTGAATCGTCTCGGCAACTTTCCCTGTCGGTTCTCTGCCTTCGGGAATCATAATGCTCCAGAAGAGCGTGTGGTTGGCGTGTCCACCGCCGCTGTTGATAACGGCTTGGCGAATGTCCTTCGGCACTTTATCAATATTCCTGAGCAGGTCTTCAATTGACAGGTGCTCCAAATCGTGGTGCCCTTTGATTGCCGCATTGAGTTTATTGACGTAGCCTTGGTGGTGTTTCCCGTGATGGATCTCCATTGTGCGTTTGTCGATGTATGGTTCAAACGCATCGTGCGGATAGCGTAGTGCTGGTAGCGTATGACCATGGCTATGCGCTTGCTCGTGATGGTCAGCATAAAGGCGCAATGGACTGTTCGCAAGGAGCAGTCCTGCCACTGCGGTACTTCCTCGAATTAAAAAATTTCTGCGGTTCATGAGTTCTCCTTGTCCTGCTATTTTGGATAGCATTTTACAGAAATTGCGGGTTTGTGTCAATATAAAATTCGGTTGATTTTGGCACAGAGATGTGGTATGTTGATTGCAATACCAATATAAAGAAACAAAGAATGAAAAGGAAGACAACACTTTATGTCTAAAGAACTTTCCCGTCTTAAACCCGTTGAACTCCGTGATATTTGGCCCAACGAAGCTGCAGACTTTACACCATGGCTGGCTGAAGAAGAAAATCTTAACCTTCTCGCTGAAACCCTCGGTTTAGAACTGGAACTTGAAGCACAAGAAAGAGATGTGGGAGACTTCCGTGCTGATATTTTATGCAAAAATGATGATGGTTCACGAGTGCTCATTGAAAATCAATTGGAAGCGACTGACCACATTCACCTTGGTCAAATCCTAACGTATGCGGCTGGATTGGATATCCACACAGTTATCTGGATTGCGAAAGAATTCCGAGAAGAACATCGTGCTGCGCTTGATCGATTAAACGAAATTACAGATGAACACTTCCAGTACTTTGGGATAGAGATTAAAGTATGGCAAATTGGGGATTCTGCACGTGCCCCGCAATTTGAGATCGTCTCTAGCCCCAATGACTGGAGCCGATCAGTGACTAAAGACACGCGAAATGCCATTAAAGATCTCTCTGAAACCCAACGACAACAGGAAAAATTCTGGACAGAATTCGGCAAGCACTTGACTAAAAAAAACAGTCCGATTACGCAGCCAAACCCACAACCTTTAGCACGGACGATTTTTAGGATTGGCAGATCCGATTTCGGTATATACACAACTTTAGTTAACAGGAGGCAGGAGATTCGTATTCAACTTACCATACGCGGAATCAACGCCAAGGCTCACTTTCATCTATTGAGAGAACAACAACCTGAAATTGAAAGTGAATTTGGTGAACCACTTGGATGGTCAGAACTACCTGAAAGAGAGGAAAGTCATATATACTTACTAAAAAGTGACACTGATCCATCAGATGAAGCTGATTGGCCCAATCAGCATGAATGGCTTGCAGCTAAACTTGAAAAGTTTTATGCTGTTTTCCGGCATCGCGTAAAAGCACTCAATGTCGACAACTGGGAACCACCCGAAGCCGAGGATGACGCATAAACATGGATTTGGTTTGTAGTAGGGCAATTTATTGCCCGTTTATCAAAGAGAGATAATCAATGGAAAACGCAGACACCTTCCACATTCTCGCGTTAGATGGCGGTGGCACCCGCGGCATGTACACCGCCCAACTCCTCGCTAAAATTGAAGAGGCTTTTGGAACGCGTATCAAAACCTGTTTCGATCTCATCGCCGGAACGAGCACAGGCGCAATCATCGCTGGTGCTGCTGTTTCCGACATCCCGATGACAGATATCGTCCAACTCTTTGAAACTGAGACCCCTTATATCTTCCGAAGAAGATGGTATCGCATTCCATTATTCTTGAGTAAATATCCAAGCGAACAACTCGCCCAGGTTATCGCCAAGCATATTCCAGCAACGCCTCTCGGTCAAATAGCAACGCCATTGATGATAACAAGTTCGGAGATCGCCAAAAGTGAAGTTCACATTTTTAGATCCAATTATGGGAGTCGCTATTCGGAGGGTACACCCCCTACAAGTAAAGAGGTCTGTTTGCGAGAGGCTATCCTTGCCTCCTGTGCTGCACCCACATTTTTTGCCCCAAAATCCGTTGATGACCTCTTGTTAGCAGACGGCTGCTTATGGGCAAACAATCCCTCCACAATTGCCGCCACAGAGGCACTCTCAGTGTTTAGAAAAGAGGCACGAAAGATTCGGATGCTATCTATCGGTACAGGACATTCAACAAACATGTATCGGCAGAGACGCGGCTGGGGGTTTATCACCGGATGGGGGGGTGCCAAACTAACCTCCTACGTGATGACATTGCAAGCCCAAGCCTCCGCACATATAGCGAAATTGTTGCTAAAGGGGAATTATTTACGCATCAATCCAGAAATCGATCGCTGGGAGATAGATACCCTTACGCGGTTAGATGACCTCAAATCCCTTGCTGAGCGCGATTTTGAAAAATATGCTGCAGAGATTGAAACTTTTATTCCTGCTGAATTTAAATAAGGTCCAATGATCACCTGAAAACGCAGTTTTCACACATCTCCTATTTCTCAGCGTAATCCATGATTTAGGCAACCCCATATACTTTTCTGTTAAAAAATTGACTTTTTAAGTTGTAAAATGTATAATACAAGAGAATGTGACAAATTTTTCCGTTTTGAGAAGTGAAGGTAATTTCTTGTTTCGCTAACGACGGGTTAAAAACCTCAAACTTCATCCATTAACAATGCTATCCCGAATTCAGGTTTCGGACAGCATTAGCTGGACCCAATAAGGGAATAAGGAGAAATTTTCATGGAAGGCTTTAAGCGATTTATAGGGGTTGTGCTTATCGTCATTGCGGCGATAGTCGCTATCCAGACGATAATCGAGCCAATTTACCACACCTCCACCGATGATAGTCCGTACAGTTCCGCCTGGGACATCATCAACTGGCTCTCCGCCATTTCGATAATTCTGGGGTTGATATTCGGTTATATTCGTCTGAGCGGTGTCGGCGCGGATTCAAGCGTCCAAGAGTTCATAGCGGCGAACACGCTCTTCTACGGGTTTATATTCGTAGCTATAATCTTCTTCTGGAACTGGTTCGGCATCATGGAGTTCGCGTCAGACTTTACCGCTGTCAGCCATGGCACCCGAGGTTTAGTATGGATCCTCTTTGATGCTATACTACCACCGTTGAATATCGCGATGGGTATTCACCTGCTGCGTGCCAGTGAATAGGCAACGAAGCCTATTTTCAAAATTGACATCCGAGTTCATAGTCGTACAAGTACTATGACGAGCCTGAATACGAAGTGCGTGCTTTCCAAGTGCGCACTTCACTTTTCTATGGACAATTTTCAAAATTCCTGATATTCTTTACCCTTAAAGAGAACAGCCGAACAGGAGAAACCTATGGAAATAAGACCAAACAGAGTTAAACAGAAGTTAGCAGACGGAGACCTTGCGTACGTCATCTCAGGACTCACAAATGCTGACGATATAGACATCTTCGGTCCAAACGGATACGACGGCGTATGGTTAGAAGGCGAACACGGGCGAGTTGACGCATCAGAAATCGCTGACCTGACACGCGCATGCGACCTCTGGGGCATGACCTCTATCACACGGGTCAATCGCAACGACCAAGGGCTTATCTACCGTACGCTGGACTGCGGCTCAATGGGGATCGCTGTCCCACATGTCAACACGAAAGCGGAGGCGCAGAACGTCGTAGATGGTACGAAGTTCGCACCGATTGGTCACCGTGGCATGTATACCAGCCGTCAAGGGTATGGCGTGGACAACTATTTTGATGTAGCCAATTCACAGACACTCGTCATCGTTTTGATTGAAGATATTACGGCGGTTAACAACTTAGACGATATCCTCACCGTCGATCATATTGACGTGTTTTTCGTTGCACCCTCGGATTTAGCGACTTCTATGGGGCATATCGGGAACTTAACGCACCCAGATGTCCAGAACACAATAGATGCCGCCCTCGCGCGCATCCAAGCGGCAGGACGGGTTGCTGGTACCTTGGCACTTGATCCCATGGTTGAGAAATATGTCAAGGCGGGTGTACGGTTCTTAATGACAGGTGTTGGTGGATGGATCACGTCTGGCGCTGCGGCATACAAAGAACGAGCAGAGGGCGCGAAACCCTAACAGATTTAACTTTGACAGTAGTCTCTCTTCGTTCTCATCAGCGCGGTTTTTAACCGCGCATTTTCGTTAAGGCAACTATGCCAAAAAAGTGATCCCCCCAGATGTCTCTCTCCCCTGCCAAACTGATCCTGTCGGATAGGTATGCTTCTCGACGAACTCCGGGTACATCTCAAGTCCCCAACCGGGTGTCGTTGGTGTGACATAGGCACCGTTGCGCACTTGAATCGGGTGTAGAAAAACTTCCTCTTGTAGGAAGTTGAGGTATTCAACCACCTGCGTCTCCGAGTGTGCAGCAACACAAATCTGATCCCATATTGCATAATGTTGAATCATGTTACATAATCCGATACCGCCACCGTGCGGACAGACAGGTATCCCATACTTCGCTGCCATTAAGATGACTCCTAACACATCGTTGACACCCCCAAGCCGCGTCGCGTCAATCTGACAATATTGGATCGCACCACTTGTAATCAACTGCTTGAAGATGACCGGCGACGGTACCTGCTCCCCTGTGGCAACACCGATACCATGCTTCTCTAAGGCACGTGATATTTTTACGAAGCCGAGGACATCATCGCGGGCTGTCGGTTCCTCAATCCATGTCGGCTTGAACGCTGCCAATTCTTCCATATACGCGATGGCTTCATCAACACCCCAAACCTGGTTTGCATCCAGCATCAAACGTGCCTCTGAACCTATCGCCTCGCGTATGAAGGCGAGCCGTTTCTTGTCAAATTCCAAATCCTGTCCGACCTTCATTTTGAAGCAGTCGAGTCCATCCGCTTTCACCTGATTCACGGTCTCAATGATCTGTTCGTCTGTCAGACCGAGCCATCCGGCGGTGGAATACGCCTTCGGTCCCTGTTGACGGAGCGTCTCTTCACGGGTTTCGCGGCTGTTCCAGTGTGTGTTAAGAATTGCCTCTGCTTCATCAGGTGTCAGCGCATCCCGCAGATACCGCCAATCGATGCACTGCACAATTTTCTCCGGTGGTAAATCGACGAGGAGTTTCCAGAGCGGTTTATCAACCAACTTTGCCCAAGCATCCCACATCGCATTGACAATACTGCCGATTGCCATCCGATTGACACCATCCGCAAGCCAGCGCAACTGGTGATGGTCTACGAGAAGTCTATGGAACGCGCCCGGATCATTAACAAAAGTCTCCATATCCATCCCCACAACAAGTTGCGCGAGGTCTTTAACACCGTATGCGATCCAGTCATTTCCAGCCCCAGCGGTAAAAGCGACCGAAATGCCCTGATGTCCAGTATCTGTTTCCAATATTGTTAGCACGGCAGAATAGTTAGGTTTTTTATGAAACGGATCAGAACCGAGCAGTGTATCCGACGTAGGGACCCGTAAATCAACAACGTTAACCTTCTCGATTTTTCCCAAAGTTTTCATACTTAACTTGACTCCTTTTTTCCCAAAGTATACAATAGATAGATATGAAAATCTACACTAAATTTGGCGATTCTGGAGAGACCGCCCTCTTCGGGGGAATGCGACTTCGGAAAGATGCACCGCGCATTGAGGCGATCGGTACTGTTGATGAACTGAACGCCTATATCGGTTATGCGCAAACACTGATTGATAATACTGATCTTTCTGAACTTATGACGCGGATCCAAAATCACCTCTTCTCGGTCGGGGCAGATTTGGCAACGCCAGCAACGCACGTGAAGGCTGCCCAGTTTCGTATATCGACAGATTTCACGACAGAGATGGAAACTGCAATAGACACCCTTTCTGAAGAGCTTCCGCCGCTGACGAACTTTATTCTACCCGGTGGATGCACTGCTGGTGCTATTTTACATATTGCGCGGGTCGTCTGTCGCCGAAGCGAACGGTGTGTCGTCCGCCTCGCACGCGAAGAAGATGTTAATCCTGAGATAATCCGGAGTTTGAACAGGCTTTCGGATCTTCTGTTTGTTCTCGCTCGAGTAGTGAATTTCCGAGCGAACACTTCGGAACCGATTTGGGAGTCCCAATCAGACGCCTGAAAAAGAGGTGGTATTAAGATGTTGTATTATGGCAGGGTTTTCAAATCACGCGAACTGAAAATCATAACTGGACTCTTAATAACCCAAGTTGCCATCTTTAGTAGTACAATCTGTTTCGCTTGAACATCTTGGCGATTTCCCTCACTCGGAAACCATACACAAACTATAATTTGATTTATGCCTCAAACTTGTGTATAATTGATTATCTACACCATGACTATTTAGCTATAAATCTCTTATCGATAAATTTTCATGTTTATAAATTTTTGCTCAGTGACAACTTAGGTTTATTTAACTTTTTAGGATTCCTAAACGTAAGAACAACTTAATTCTTGAGGAGAACGCCTTAATTGAGATTTTTTCAGGACTTACGCACCGTCCTTGTTGGAGAGATTTGAAACCTCGTCCAGCGGCTTGCAGGCTGTGGGTTCTTATTAGAAAATTGTGTAAGTTCTATTCTTTCTTAAGACACAATTAGACTATGCATAATCAGAGTAAAATTAGTTTTTTGTTTTACACATTTATATTATTCCTATGCTTCAATTCCTTTTTCTTACACAATACCGAGGCACAAACCGATAATGAACCACCCACGGCACCTGAATTCACCTACACCTATGAGAGCATTAAGGTGCCAGGTGTAGATTTTTTAGCGTTGACAGCGAGTAGCGACTTTGAGGATTACGCTGGCTACACGAAAAGTCCCGATGGCGACAAAATGATCGGCTTTACACTCATAGACGGCGTTTTTACAACGTATGACTTCCCCGGTTCACAGGACACTTACTTCTATGCGTTTGGCAATAATGGATTAGCTGCGGGACACTACAAAGATAGTGATGGTCTCCATCACGGTGTTATCTTAGAAGATGGTGAATTGCGGCAATATGATTTTCCGGGTGCCGTTGAAACGGAGATATACGGTTACAGTGATTCGACGGGCGTATTGACGGGTAATTTTATAGATGCGTCTGGTGTGCGCCGTGGATTCTCGGGAGACCTAATAGTTGAGGTCCCTGAGGCAACGGCAACTTATGCTGATTTTGTGAACGCAAGTGGTGCTATTACAGGAAGTTACATAGACGCTGAAGGCCTATATTATCCATACGTTCGCACCTCAAATGGCACATTTGTATTTCATGACTATCTGGACTCATCAACGCTGGAATACTTTTTTGTGCACGGTATCACTGATACAAGAATTATCGTTGCGCGCGCTAAAGCGATAGGGGATATTCCGCGCTCCTATGCCGGCACATCCCAGCAAGGATTATCTGAATTACAGTTTCCAAGCAGCGTTAGCACGGAGGGTTGGAATATCAATCAGGATGGTTCTGTCGTCGGGTACCACGATTTAGCAGATGGACGTAGACACGGGTTTATCGCCAGACCCACTGAGGAAACTGCTGCACAATTCAGAAATATAGCGTATCCTCCACCCCCTGAATTCACCTACACTTATGAGAGTATTGATGTTCCGAATGTAGATTTTTTAGCGTTGACAGCGAGTAGCGACTTTGAGGATTACGCTGGCTACACGAAAAGTCCCGATGGCGACAAAATGGTTGGCTTTACACTCATAAATGGCATTTTTACGACATACGATTTCCCCGGTTCACAGAACACTTATTTCTATGCACTCGGTAATAATGGGTTAGCTGCGGGACACTACGAGGATAGCAATGGTCTGTATCATGGTGTCATCTTAGAAGATGGTAAGTTGCGGCAATACGATTTCCCGGGTGCCGTTGAAACCGAGATGTACGGTTACAGTGATTCGACAGGGGCATTGACAGGTAATTTTATAGATGCGTCTGGTGTTCGCCGTGGATTCTCGGGAGACCTAATAGTTGAGGTCCCTGAGGCAACGGCAACTTATGCTGATTTTGTGAATGCGGCAGGTTCTATCATAGGCAGCTACGTAGATGCTGACGGTCTATATCATGCATACGCGCGGACCTCGAGTGGCAGGTTTATAATCCTGGACTATCTGGAACCATCCAGCCTGGAATACTTTTTTCTGCACGGTATTAACGATGCAGAGGGAAGGGGGGTGTTTGTGGTTGCCCGAGCCAAAGCGGCGGGGGACCTCCCGCGCTCCTATGTCGGCTCATACCTATATGGACTACATGAATTGCAGTTTCCAGGCAGCGTTAGCACAGAAGGCTGGAATATCAATCAGGATAGTTCTGTCGTGGGACACTATGACTCGCCAGATGGGCGTAGACACGGGTTTATCGCTAAACTCACCACCAAGGAAGCGCGCGACCGTTTTGGTAACTTCTACACCGTCACACTGTCGAAAGGTCTAAATATGCTTTCTGTGCCATTGGCACCCCCAAAACCTATGACCGCTAAGGCACTTGTCGCCATGACAGGGGCGACAACTATCATCACGCTTAATACAGCAACACAGGGGTTCGTCGCTTGGACACCAAGTGCACCCAATGATGGTTTCCCAATTGAAGGGGGAAAAGGCTATATCGTCAATGTCCCAGAAGTTCGCAACTTTGCTTTCGTCGGCGCACCGTGGACAGATCCAACTGAAGCATCTGCCGCAGCTCCATCTGCCATATCCACGGCGACACCCAATGAAGCATGGGCGTTCGTTGTCAGTGGGCACTTGAAAGGTAAAACTGCATTTGATGGCTACCAAGTCATCGTCCGTAACCTCAGAACAAACAGCACTATAACCACCTCCGTGCAAGGGGATTACTTCGCTGCTGCGACTGCTGACTTAGAACGGCGGAGCGTCGTCCGAGTTGGAGATGTGGTTGAGTTGCGCGTCATCGGTCCGGGTGGAAACGTTGAATTACAACCCCTCAGCTTTAAAGTGTCACCTGAGCACTTAGCAAACGCTGTTTTGTCAGTCAATCTTGATGGTATTGGTCAACCGACACAGAATCTCTTGCTGCAGAACTATCCAAATCCGTTTAACCCGGAGACATGGATTCCATATCAACTCTCGGAAGACAGTCTGGTATCGGTCTCCATTTACGATACAACCGGTAAGTTGATTCGCACACTCTCGCTCGGTTTTCGATCCGCTGGCTTCTATAACAGTCAAGGGCGTGCTGCGTATTGGGATGGACGTAATGCGCTTGGGGAACGCGTTGCGAGTAGTATCTATTTTTACCAATTAACGACACCCTCTTTTCAGCAGACACGACGACTCGTCATTGTAAAGTAGGGTCCCATCCGTATAGAACTTGCAAATGTCGCAGTTATATAGGATGGTGTGTTAGATTTGAGAGGATGATGTATTAGTTTTGAAAAATTCTTACACTTTATGTGTTATATTTTTTGCGAAGGAGAATGAATTATGAATTTAAAATTTGCAAACCTCTTTTTGATAGTTCTCATCGCGCTCGTTGCACTGGCAGGTTGTGATAGAGGACAAAGGGTGATGATGGATAGCATGCCCTCAGCGGATACTACCATGGGTGATGCTATGACTGATATCGAAGCGATCCCAGTGAAGTTTGTTTTGTTAATTGATTATCCGGAGGGTGGGAAAGACGCTTATATTGCATGGGTTACATCCGTTGTACCAGCCCTGCAAGCCCCCGAAGAGGTCGTTCGGATAAGATCTTACGACAACGAGGACCCGGAAATGAGTCCTAACCGGCTCGTCGAATGGGAATTCAACAGTTTCCTCGATATGGCGACCTATCTGAATCGTCCAGAGATCGCTGCCATACTCGGAGATATTCCGAACCATACAAGCGTAACAACCGCGCACACGTTTATCCAACGTTCCGACTACTCAAAAGGCGAGGGAGGCAACTGGCAAATTAAAGGTATCCTTCTGATTGATTATCCACTTGGTGGGAAACAGGCGTACTTGGAATGGGTTGCGTCCGTTTCTCAAGCACTCGTCGCTCCGCCTCAGTTGAAAGCGACGGCCTCTTACGACAACTATTATGGTGAATCTCCGCACCGGCTCGTCGAGTTGGAATTTGCGAGTCGAGAGGACATCGAGACTTATGAACAATTAGAAACTATAATGGCGATTGAGGCTGAACTTGACAACCAAGCGGGTAGCTGGGTGCTGCATACATTTGAGTTACGCTCAGATTACATCAATGAATGATATCTCACAGTCCACTTGTTTTTTGGAGGCGCGCTTTCCCAGCGCGCCTCTCTTTTTTATCTCACCGTGCAGGTCCTGGCCCGCTATATTCCCTACCGAACGCCAAACTATGGGGTTCCTCAAAGGGTCGAAACGGCACCATATCCGCGATATCCTGAAGCCGTTCTAACACTTCCGAGGGCAATGGACCGGCTTCAACCGCACGGACATTCTGTTCGACTTCCTCTACAGACCGGGCACCCACCAGCACCGTAGAAATATCAGGATTGGATATAGCCATACGGATACCCGCCTCTGGAAGCGAGAGTTCGATTTCATCCAAAAACTTATAAAGCACTTTGAACTGTTCCTGACGCGGACGGCTAAGCCACCATGCCCCCGTCTCTACTTCAGCGTGGCGGCGTGACAATGCACCCTGTTGTAACGGCGCACCGATGACAATTCCCATATTCCGTCGCTTCGCTTCTGGAAAGATTGAGATCGCCGCTTCGCGCCAGAGTAGGCTATAATTCTGTGCTGCCAGCACCACATCGTAGACCCCTGTTGCCATAATTGCGGGGAGTTGATGTGCGGTTGTGCCACCTAACCCTGTGAAACGGACAATCCCTTCCGCTTTGAGTTCCGCCAACAACTCACAGATCGGTCCATCAAATGTCTCGTGGCTTGTCCACCAATCGTATTGTCCCGGACGATCAGGTTCATGCACCATCAGGATGTCAATAGTATCTCTTTTCAGCAAACGCAGGCTCTCTTCAACCGATTGCCGTAGGAGTTGTTTATCCTTCGGATCGAAAGGTTGTGGTCTACCACCAATCTTCGTGGAGAGGTAATGCGGCTGCAACACACCCTCTAAAGCTTCCCCAACGACTTCTTCACTGTTGCCGTAACTCGGTGCGGTATCAACATAATTGACACCGAGTTCCAAAGCGCGTCGGATAGCGTTATGTCCGTCAGCGCGGTTCCTACCGCCAGCCGTTGAGACAAAGAGTCCGCCCATTCCTAAGACACTCACTTCAAGCCCAGTCCGCCCAAGAATGCGTTTTTCCATGGTTATCCCTTTTGTTGATTTAGCAGAATTGGTACGTACAATGGAATAGAGTTTACAATAGATTCCACGGAAGGTCAATACCAAAATCTGTTTTTATTCCAACAAGGGGTTTCACTCCATAGCTCCGGCAACCGCGACAAGGTCAAGAATATTGACTATACCATCACCGTTAACATCCGCTACATTTTCTCTCTCAACATGTCCAAGGTGGTCAGCAACGAACCTTAAATCGTCAATATTGACAACACTATCGCCGTTGACATCTTCAGGCACTGCAGACTGAGTTTGCCACAAAAGGATCGTGCCATCTCCACCACCGCTGGCGAACGTGCGCCCATCTGGAGAATACACAACCGAATTGACCTCATACTTATTATGCCCTCTGAAAATGGTGTGGTTTCGACCTGTGTGTGCGTTCCACAACCGAACCGTCCCATCGTAACTTCCGCTGGCAAGTGTTTCTCCATCCAGCGAAAACGCAACCGAAGTTACACCTTCTGTATGTCCATTAAGAATTCTTCTGGGCATACCAGTTTCTGTATCCCATAATCGAATGGTATCATCCCAACTCCCACTGGCGAGCGTGCGGCCATTTGGAGAATACGATAAGGTACTAACAAGTTCTTTATGTCCACTGATAGTTGTTTTGAGTTCGGCAGTAGAGACATCCCACAACAAAATAGTACCTTCGCCACCTGCGCTGGCGAGTGTCCCTCCATCGGGTGAAAAAACCAGGCTATTAAAACTATCGCGATGTGCATCAAAGATAGCACGATTTTGGAGAAATTCGCGATCATGAATCGTGGACGCATCCCACAACCGAATCGCGCCACCGAATCTTGCACTGGTGAACGTCTCCCCGTCTGGCGAAAACGCTATAGCACCATACCAATTTTGATACCTTGCATGGAGTTCTCCGGTGTGTGTACCCCATATCAACACCTCTTCCGAACTGCCGCTAACAAGCAGCTGCTCATTCGGTGAGAATGCAAGACTCCAGACCCAAAACGCATCGGCTTCAAACTTGGCTTGGGGCTGTCGGGTATCCATATCCCACAATTGAATTGTGTGCGGTGAACTTCCACTCGCGAGGGTTCTCCCATCTGGTGAAAATGCAACGACACCAACCGACCCCAAGTGTCCTTGGAATGTCGTCCGATTCTCGCCTGTTTCTACATTCCATACCCGAACCGTGCCATTTCTGCTTCCACTGATCAACGTTTTCCCATCCGGTGAGAATGCTATCGCGTCAACAAGCCATGTATGCCCTGTAAAAGTCATGAGAACTTCGCCCGTTTGCGCGTTCCACAATTCAATTAAGTAATCCGGCCAACCACTGCTACTGACAAGCATTCCCCCGTCCGGCGAAAACGTAATAGCATCCACCGATTCCGCAGTTGTGAAGGTCCGTAGGAATTGACCTGTATCTGTTTCCCATAGTTCAATCTTCCCAATGCTCCTATGTGCCATAGCAAGCATTTTTCCATCTGGTGAGAGCACAACGTCTGCATATTTGTTGAGTTTCACATCAAAAGATTTATGTTGTCCTGTCAGCACGTCCCACACTCGCATCGTTCCATCCGAACTCGCGCTGACTAATCTGCTCCCATCTTGAACAAACGTAATAGCCTTCACTGAATCAGTATGCCCCTCAAGGACCATCTGCTGTGCACCCGTTTCCGCGTCCCACAACAGGATTTCGTTAGCATTTGCGATGGCAAGCGTTTTGCCATCCGGTGAGAACACGAGCGCATTAACATTATTTACATATCCCGTTAGGGTAACGCGGAGTTGTCCGGTGTAAACATCCCACAACTGAACCGGATCGTCCCAACTTGCACTTGCAAGCGTTTTGCTATCCGGCGAAAACGCTACTGCCGAGGCTTCCCACGTATGTCCAATAAGTAAGGCTGTCTCTTTATAGGTACGCGCATCGTAGAGCCAAATTCCGATAGTACTCACCACTGCAAAATGAGTGCCATCCGGTGAATACGTGATGTCTATTATGCTACCTCTACCGAGTCTCGCGATCGCGCCATCAGGCAAGTTCCATTGCGAAGAATCCTGTGCGAAACCACTCGGCAAAAAGAAGGGTGCAATCAGTAACAACACAAAAATAAAAAACGCCCTCTTATTCATAGGTCTGACACCTCCTTTTCAAGCAATAGACACCTGCCATGAAAGTAGCAATTTATGTGCCAGCCTTTGAAACGCTGAATATACTGCCATATCCAGTCCCAAGACAGATAACTTGCACAAAAAAGGGCAATCCGATCTTCACACTGCACCATATAGGACATCCACACGCGGCGAAATCGAAATTTGTTTGACACAGTCCAACCAAGTATGCTAAATTGATTATCAATATTTATTACCGCAATCTCACAGCTAAGTTTGAAGCCTGTAGATAATAGGAGACTGAGCGTATGAGCGATCTACAGTTACAACAATACCTCTTCGACGTGCAAGGCTACCTTGTCATTGAGAATGTCTTGAGTCCAGAAGAGGTCGCAGCACTCAATCAATGTATTGACGAGCAACAACTCCCCACACCGGGGAAGGTCCAAAGATTTGGAAGTGCCCCCGATGGTCCCGGTTTTCTGCAGTGGGGACAACCGTTTTGCAATTTACTCGACCATCCTGAGATTATGCCGATACTTCAATTTCGCTTGGGCGATTGCTTTCGGCTCGACCGAATTTACGGGATGTATATGCGGGAAGGAATGCCGCGCGGACATCTGCATGCCGACTACGGTGCCACTTCTCCGACAGCAAGAGCGCAACCCGGAGAATACTACTCTTTCCGAGATAATGAGATTCATAACGGTTTCGTTGTTGTGACGTGGAATCTTGCCGACACTGGACCGGATTATGGGGGATTTTGCTGTATTCCGGGCAGCCATAAAGGCAATTTCAAACTACCGCAACAGATCGCTGAAGCACCCCAAGATGCCCCTTGTGTCGTCATTCCGAACGCCCCAGCGGGTTCAGCGATTCTATTTACCGAAGCACTAACGCACGGCACAGCAGCATGGAACGGTAAGCACCAACGCAGGTCCCTGCTGTATAAGTATTGTGTTTCGCACATCGCGTGGACTTCGCGGCGCGTGGCAATACCGGAGGATATAGAGATCACAGAACGTCAAAAGATTCTCTTCCGTGAACCTGCTGACCCGTATCGTCATTTCCCATCATTGTTTGAGGCAGCATAATAGATACGGTAGGGGGTGTACCCTCCAAATCGCGACTTTTTAGCGATCTCCGAATCGCGATTCCTTTGGTAGGGGGCGTACTCTCCGAATCGCGACTTCTTAATATAGGACACAGAGAACCAAAAACTATATGCCAAATTTTACGCAGAACCAGCTACAGAAAATCGCAACTGACATCTTTGAAGCCGGAGGTGTTCCAAGCGATGAAGCAGAGATTATAGGGGAACTGCTCGTCGCTTCAAACCTCGCCGGGCATGATTCCCACGGCGTTCTCCGCATTCCGCAATATATTGGACTCATCGAATCCGGACTTATTCAACCCGGAGCACCGATGGAGATTGAACGTGAGTCGGCTTCGCATGCGCTCATCAACGGCAATTGGGGGTTTGGACACGTCATCGCACAGAAGGCGATGTCGCTCGCGATAGAGAAGGCGAAATCGAGTACGATCAGCGCAATTAGCGTCTATAACTGTAATCACATCGGACGGATCGGGAGCTATCCGATGATGGCAGCTGAAACCGATATGGTAGGCATCACAATGGTGAATGCGGGTGGAACTGCACTATATGTTGCGCCGTTCGGTGGACGAGATGGACGGCTTGCGACCAATCCTATCGCAATTGCCACACCGACACGCGAGGGACACCCGATTCTGCTTGACATCACAAGTAGCGTTGTCGCGCAGGGTAAGATTCGCGTTGCTGTGAATCGTGGCGAATCTGTTCCACTCGGTTGGCTTATCAACAATGAAGGCGAACCGACACAGGACCCACGAGACTTGATAGAGGCTCCACACGGTGCGTTATTGCCGCTTGGTGGAATTGCTGGACACAAGGGATATGTACTCGGTTTGATGATTGACATTTTAGGGGGCGCGTTGTCCGGCGCAGGCTGTAGTGGATCGGGGAACACCCGTCTTCAGAACGGTGTCCTGATGATTGCACTGGATATCGCTAATTTTACACCGCTTGACGATTTTTATGACCATGTTGACGGACTGGTTGCCCATGTGAAAGCCTCACCAACCGCACCCGGATTCGATGAAATCTTGACACCCGGAGAAATTGAGGCGCGCCAGACAGAGCGTCGTTTACGCGAAGGCATCCCAATCGATGACGAAACGTGGCGACAGATTCAAGAGACTGCAACACAGGTGGGGCTCCCGTGCTTAAATCTTGAAAGTTAATTGTTGTAATACGTCTAATTGAGAGGGTTTTCGCCAATTTTTAGAATCTCAACTCAAATATGTCTCCACTTTTCGGTAAAACATCAAATGTTGCGATTTTACCTAAGAGGTTCGATAGATGCAAAATCAACAACTAACTATCGGTAAATACCTGCTGAGAAAATTGCAAAGTTACGGTATTGATCACATTTTTGGCATTCCCGGTGATTATGTAGTGCAGTTCTTCGATATGATCGAGAAAAGCCCTATTCAACACATCGGCACGACACGAGAAGAAACTGCAGGATTTGCTGCAGATGCCTATGCCCGGACAAAAGGCATGGGAGCTGCATGTGTGACGTATGGGGTCGGTGGGTTATCAATGATCAACGCTGTTACCGCCGCCTACGCTGAAAAATCACCACTCATTGTGATTAGCGGAAGCCCAGGGATAAAGGAGCGTAGTGAAGAGGGGCTTTTGCATCATAAAGGTAAAGATTTCTACACACAACAACGTATTTATGACGAGATAACCGTTGCATCCTCACTTCTTGATGAACCCTTTACCGCCTTTAACGAGATAGATAGGGTCCTCGACGCTGTGTATTGGCACAAGCGTCCCGGCTACATTGAACTGCCACGGGATATGGTAGGTATGCTGGGAACACCCTCCCAACGTCCTTCAACAGGCGACCACCAGAGTGACCCGGAGACATTAGAGGCCGCCTTAGAAAATGCAATTGCGTTCATAAATCAGAGCGAAAATCCTGTCATTTTAGCAGGCGCGGAACTCCACAGATTCGGCTACCAAAACAAATTACGCCAGCTTGCCGAAGAAAAACAGTTTCCCGTGGTGACAACGCTGTTGGGCAAATCGGTAATGCCAGAGGCTCATCCGCTCTACTTGGGTATTTACGGCGGCGCGATGAGCAGGGAAGAAATAACAGTACTCGTTGAATCTGCCGATTGTCTTATCACCCTTGGTGCCTTTATGACCGATGTCAACCTCGGAATCTACACGGCAAACTTGGATCGCAGTCGCCGGGTATACGCCACCTCGGATAAAATTTCGGTTGGCTATTCTACCTATGAAAATGTCACGTTTGAAGATTTTATTGATGGATTGCATTCTCCGAAACTCCATGAACGCGGGGACATAGATTTGGAGTGGGTCATGGAAGTGCCAGAACCTTTCAAGATGATGCCCGACCAGCCGCTTACAATGAAACGCCTGTTCCAACACCTAAATCTACTGCTGCGTGAAGACATGACAGTTATTCCTGACATCGGTGACAGCCTCTGGGCGGCTTTAGACTTACGGCTTCCGGCGCGTACCGATTTTATTGCGCTTGCCTACTACACCTCAATGGGGTTTGCAGTTCCCGCCGCAATCGGTGCCCAACTCGGCAAACCCACAGCCCGGCCACTTGTCATCGTAGGGGATGGGGCATTTCAAATGACCGGCCCCGAACTCTCAACGACTATTCGCTACCAGCTCAATCCGATTGTTCTGATTTTAAACAATCAAGGATACGGCACCGTCCGTCCCTTTATTGACGGACCCTTTAACGATATAGAAAATTGGAACTACACCCATGTACCGGAACTCTTTGGCACAGGATGTGCATTTGCTGCCCGTACGGAAGGCGAATTTGATACTGCCATGAAAGCAGCACTTGCTGAGACACAACATTTTGTTTTGATTGAGGCAACACTTGACAAATCGGACATTTCGCCCTCACTTATGCAGTTGGCAAAACAGGTGTCCAAGAAAGTTTAAAATTGAAACTACCTGTCCAAACTATCATATTTGACTTTGACTATACGTTGGTAGAATCTTCACGTGGAACGATCGATGGCGTCAATTTCGCATTTGACAAAATGGGGATGCCGCTCGCTTCCGATGCCGCGATTCGGCAGACAATCGGTTTAGCACTACCGGATATACTGACGGCGTTAGCAGGGGAAGCATATAGCAGGCGAGTGGAGGAATTTACGCGGCTGTTTCTTCAACGTGCCGATGAGACTATGGTCGCGTTAGCAGAATTTTACGCGGGTGTGCCAGAAACAGTACAAGCATTGCGGAGGCTTGGTCTTCAACTTGCTATCGTTTCTCAGAAACGTCGCGACTACATTCAGGGGATCCTTACGCGTGGAAATTTGTTAGATGCATTTGACGTTATCGTTGGTGGTGGGGACGCAGCGTATAAGCCGAACCCAGAAGGGTTACTGCTGGCGATTGCGCAAACGGATAGTATTCCGCAAAATTGCTTCTATGTCGGAGATAGCGTGACGGATGCCAAAACTGCCCAGCGTGCTGCCGTTCCCTTTATTGCTGTGCTGTCGGGTGTCACGCCACGAACGGCTTTTGATGATTACGATGTTTATGCGATTCTTGAAGATGTGTCTGAGGTACTAAGTTTAGAACCAGTGAAAAAATTGTAACAATGTTAACAACCGTGCATTAGCAAAGGAGCGAGTCACACGATGAAAACGATGATTTTATCCATCCTCTTCGGGTTTCTGCTCATTTTTACAGTCAATGCAGACTTTCTGCCAGAGGACAACAGCGATGCGTTTGGGTTGGAATATGCAGAATCAATCGCGGGGTTCATCCCGAACGCCCCCAAGATTGATGGAAAACTTGACGATTGGAAGTATGCTATTTGGGTCGCCTTTGATTCTGAGAAGGAACTTCTTCGCGGAAAAGGCGCGTGGAAGGGAAAAGATGACCTTACAATGACTTGGTCAACCATGTATGATGCGAAAACCTTCTACTTCGCAGCAGCAGTGCGTGACGATATTTTCGCGCCAGCAGCGAATGCCGCACAACCTTGGATAGGTGATACGATTTTTTTGTATATCGATTGGGAGCAAGTGGGAGCTGGAACACCTGCATGCAAGCCCAATTTCGCGTTTATCAACAAAAAAGCCCTTGTCACCGACTTCAGTGGGGTCAAAAATCCGAATCTCCCGAAGTCCGATATAGCAATCGTGCCAACCCCCGAATTGGGTAAAGGTGGTATGATTTATGAGGTGGCGATGCCGTTTGAATGGCTCACGAAGGTAAAAGTCGAGGAGGGTACTGAAGTCGGGTTTACACCCGGATATGAGGAAGGCACGGATAACCCAGAGAAGAAGGCTGGTCTTGTGTTCATGGATTGGCACGGGCTGAATCCAGACGAATCCGCGAATCTTGGCACTTTGATCTTTGGCGAGCCGCTTGCTGTTGATCCGATAGGCAAGTTAACGCTAACATGGGGACAGTTAAAGAAATTCGTTCCATAATTACGGAAATCCCTACAACCACATCAAGGAGGGGACCAATGGGGGGACCGGGCTTCGCAGAACTCATAATCCTAATAGTGATGTATCCATTAGCAGCTATATTCGGGGCAGTCATAATTGGAATTGGCATTGCATTAGGTTTCAGATGGGGCAGCAAGTGGTTATTGAAAGCAATTTATAGCGATCCCGAACTTGAAAAATGGCTGAAACGGGTTCTCAACTCCTCTGAGAAATCAGATCAATAGCAATATTTTTGAATCCTCTACTGATGTTTCAAACCAACCAAATTGAATTATGTCGAAAAGAAATCAGGCAATGAAAGACATTTTACCACTTTTCACGCAGCTGCTTGAAAAAGCCGATAACTTGCTAAACCTTTTGGACGCACGCACAGTGCTGGCACCAAGCGAATATCTTGATGATTACATCGCTTTCCGGTGGCGGGAGCAGAATGGGTCGGGACACCTAATTCCAGTTAAACATCCCAATCTTGTCGGGCTATCGGATTTGCTCGGGATAGAGAGGCAGTCTATGGAACTGGATCGGAACACACGGCAGTTTCTGCAAGGGCTGCCTGCTAACCACGTTCTGTTATGGGGCGACCGTGGCACTGGTAAATCTTCGCTTGTGAAGGGGATGCTATCGCGCTATGCCGATGAGGGACTTCGGTTAATCGGAGTCAGTAAAGAAGGGCTTGCGCACCTGCAGGAGATTACCGAGGTGTTGTGGGAGCGTCCAGAACGCTATATCCTTTTTTGCGACGACCTCGCCTTTAACGAAGATGAACCGGAATACCGCGAGTTGAAAGCGATGTTGGAAGGTGGAATTTCTGCTTGCCCGGACAACGTTCTCATCTATGCTACCTCGAATCGTCGGCACCTGATGCCTCGACAGGTACGCGAAAACCGGTATCCACAGAACGATGAAGATGAATTATATCCGCGCGAGGCGACGGAAGAAAAGGTCTCATTAAGCGACCGTTTTGGGTTGCGCCTCGCTTTCCAACGGATTTCACAGGACACCTACTTGCAGATTGTCTCCCATTACGCGCAGAAACACGGTCTCTCCGTTCCGACGGAAGCATTACACCGAGCCGCGTTGGAATGGGAGGCATCCTCAAGTGGGCGTTCAGGACGCGTCGCCTATCAGTTTGTTGCGGACCTCGCTGGACGATTGGCACTTACTACCGACAACTGATTACTGGCAACTGACAACTATTAAAAAATGGAGGTTTTTATGAAAAACCGATTGATGTTCTCTGTAATACTCACGCTCTTCCTGAGTGGTATACTTCTGATACAAACCACAGATGCTGTGCCGAAGAAAGGCACGTTACGGGTCAGCGGCGATAATACATGGGTTGCGTTTATTAACGGCGAAGAGGTCGCTGCAAGCGGAAACTGGCAAGCTCCTACGGTCAGTGAATTTGACTTGGACAAAGGCTTCGCACAGATTGCCGTCTACGTCCACGACGCTGAACCCGGTGCTGCCGGTAGAGGTGGGTTCCTCGCCGATATCATCCTTGATGCCAAGCCGGACTACATCGGAACGGGTGAAGATGGTTGGCGATGTGATACTGGCGACCCCATCGGTGATCGGAAAGATGGTTGGGAAAAAACCGATTTCGACGACAGCAAATGGGAAGATGAACTCGAAATCTATGAAAAATTCGGGGCTGGTATATGGGGATTTGGTGCTGCAATCATGCAACAAATTCTCAAAGACCCCGATTGTGAAGCGAATTGGGTATGGTGCGGTCCTAACGATGTCGAAGACGATATCTATTTCCGATACACCATTGGGACGCTTTCCGTTGAACCCGAAGACAAACTCGCAACAACATGGGGTACTTTGAAAAATGAACGGCGGTAGATTTAATCTTTCACAGTGAATTTGAGGGCACCCACAACGGGTGCCCTACCAGACGCTTATATATTTCGATAATTCACCATAGTCTACAACTGCGCTTCAATCCAACCACGTGCTATGCGTCCTCAATAACCTCGGCGATTGTCTTGAAAACCGTTTCAATATCCGACTCTGCAAGGCATGAATAAGCCACCCGCAGCTCGGTTTCACCGAGTGCAATCGTGCCGATGCTGTGTTCCTCAAGAAGCTGCTGCCGAACCGCCTCTGCGTTCGCGGATTTGAGGTTCAGGCATATAAAATAGCCAGCATGACTCGGATACACCTCCCAAAGTTTTGCGTATCGGGTATCTGACACAATTTCTTTTGCTTTCAACGCGCGTGCCTTGAGTGTCTCATAGTTGTGTTGTTTTTGATCGGCATGCCCCGGAGCCTTCATCGCTTCAAGGATGAGTGTTTGGGAAACCTGTGAGGCACCGGAGGTATTCGCTCGAATTAGCCCACTGAACTTCTGTTCGAGGGGCTGCATCGCTGCCTCTCCGAGACCGAAACTTATAAATCCGACACGTAAACCCCACGCATATTCCTCTTTCGTTGCTCCGTCTATCTTCACAGGGACCACATTCGGATGGCATCCGACCAACAGTCCGAAGAGCGATTCTTGCATAACCGAGGCATCGTACCACAGACCTGCGTAGGCATCATCAACCATAACGAGGATGCGACATCCAGCGTCCGCACGCCCCACAATCGCTTCTACAATATGCTGTGCTTCCGTGCGCGTAATCGCATAACCGGTGGGGTTGTGCGGAAAATTCAGGAGAATCAGCAGCTTTTCGTGGGTAGCGTTGGTAAGTGTCTCGCGAAATCCGTGTGTGTTGAAACCTTTCGCCGCGTTAAAAAATGGATAGGTTTGGAGATTCGCCGCCGCTTTGGTTTGGAAAATAAGTCTATAATTCCCCCAAATCTTATCCGGTAGAACGAGCGTGTCTCCACTGTCTGTGAAAAGTTCCGCGAGTAGACTAAACCCGTGTGTCATTCCACTCGTCACAATTGGTAAGCTTAATGCTGTCTCGGCAAGTGACGGGTTCTCTTTCAAGAGATGCGTTTTCCATGCATCCCGTAATTCCGGTTGACCCAACACGGGTGCGTACCCGTAGATACTCTCCAAAGGTAACGCTGGCGCGAACTCCCGTGAAACGGTGAGGTGCATCATATCGCTGTTCTCTAACGCGATCGCGCGAGTTGCATTGAAACGACGTGCTTTCGCATTCGCCTCCGCCGTCTGGCTTAAGATACCTCTCGGCAGATAGATGCGTTCTCCTAACTTGGAGAGTAGCGCGGAGACTGTCGGCACGGCATTTTGAATTTGCCTGTTTAATTCGATGGCTAAAGGATTTAAATCTTGCATATTTTCTCTAAATTGTGAACAATAATAACTGTATAAAACACTAAAAATAAAACATATTTTGTAGGGGCACCCCTTGTGGGTGCCCGCAAACGCAACGTTTACAATGCCCAATTAATTCTAAACTTTACTATAAATTGTGGACTGTCGCCAACTTAATGTCAACCGATTTCCACCACTATCCGTTTAAGAAGAAAAAAATTTAGACGCATCACATAGCACAAGGAAAAAACATGAAAGCACTTTTGAAAAGCCTGACATTGATCATTATCTTTGTCGTTTTTGTCGGTCTCGGCTTTAGCGTCTATGTTCTTCAAGCACCACCAGTTGAACAGAAAGGCGCGCCGAAACTACAGATCCATACACGTACAGCACTGCGCAGCAGACCGACAGTAAACTCAAAACCGATTCGTTATACCAAAGATGTATACCGTTTCAGTGTGGATCGGCAATATATTAGCAACCTAAATAGCGGTAAATTAGAGCATGAACTTCTGTTTAGTGCGGGGTTAGCGCATCGTGCAAGATTGAAAGCGCAACGTTTAGATGACTCTTTGAAAACAGCAACCGATTGGCAAAAGATGTTTGCTGATATGACACAAGATATTCGATTCCGTCCGAGCGCGTCACCTGTTGAAGTCTTACTGAGTGGTGAGGAGTGGTCACTCAGAGATACCACCGGTGCCGCATACACAGTCGTAAAAACTGACGACCGGGTTGATGTTTATCTACCTGATCTGAGGGCGGCGTTTGACGCAAACAAAATCTCGCTATCAACAGATCTGGAAATCTCCACTAAACAAGCAAACAGGCGATGGCTCCTCACGGATAAAGGATATAAACAGGCTTACAGCATTGTGAACGGTGAAGGAAAACTCAATGTTTTTCAGCAATCGAAGTTTGAAATTCTGACGTTTCTATTTGAAGTGGATACGGCATTGCAAAGCTCCCTCGCACAGGAAAAGTTGTCTTCTGAATTGATTCAAGAATTTGTGAAGGAAAAAATACCATTGTCACGACGGGCGAAAGTGTCCGCGAACGAAAACGGTATAAGTTGGCAGATAACCAACCCTCCATTGAAGTATAATATCCGAAGTGAGGACGGTCGATTGAAGGTCTATCTTGATCTTGAAAGTAGATGGCTCCTCGTCAAAGTTGATGACAGCGTAAAAGGCTGGGTCCAAAGCGAGCGCGGCACCATTTTCGAGCCACCCGCACCAACACCGAGTTCACGTCAGCAAGTCAAAGAACGGCTTCTCGGACTCATTGATGAATTGAAAGCGAAAGTCGGACTCTCCAATGCAGAAAATGAAGCCCAAGATACTGCGTCCCGGTAGTCGTGTCGCAGCGATTTCGCTCTCCTGGGGCGGTCCCGGCACTATTCCCTACCGATACCAAATAGGTAAACGGCAATTTGAAGAAGAATTCGGTGTGACGGTTATTGAGACCGAACACACCTTGCGCGATGCAGATTGGCTTGCCAGAAATCCCGAAGCGCGTGCCCACGATTTGATGGCAGCTTTCGCCGACGAGACAATCGACGGAATTATCTCAACCATCGGTGGTGAAGACTCAATCCGCACACTGCCATACCTTGACTTGGACTTGATTTGGAAGAACCCTAAAGTCTTCATGGGTTTTTCGGATACGACTATATCGCACGCTGCCTGTTTTAAAGCGGGCCTCGTGTCGTTCTACGGTCCGTCATTTATGGCAGGATTTGCCGAAAACGACGGGATGTTTCCGTATATGGTGGATTCTGTGAGACGCACGCTCTTTTCCGCCGAACCGATTGGTGTTATTGAACCGAATCGAGCGGGTTGGACAGTTGAACATCTACCGTGGGAGAACCCTGAAAACCAGTCAGTTCGTCGGAAACTCAACCCTTGCACCGGTTGGAAGTTTCATCAGGATGAAGGTGTTGTCGAAGGACAACTTTTTGGGGGTTGTGTTGAGGTTTTGGACTGGCTTCGCGGCACCGACTATTTCCCTTCTGGTGGTGACCTTCAAGGTGCCGTTCTCTTTTTGGAGACCTCTGAAGAGGCACCGCCGCCTTCGTTTCTGGCGAGGTTTGTGAGATGCATCGCAGCGATGGGCGTTCTCGAAGGACTTAGCGGTATCCTACTTGGACGACCCGGGGGCGGTGTCGATCCTGGCACTTTCCACGAATACGACGACGCACTTTGTAAAGCCGTCCGTGAAGAACACGAGTTAAACGACATGCCGATTGTCACCAATATGGACTTTGGGCACACGGATCCGATGTTCGTCATCCCAATGGGCATGAAGGCTCGTATTGATTCTGCCAAGCAGGAAATCGTCATTGACGAGGCAGCGGTTATCGAAAACTGACACAAAAAATTAGTATGATGTTGGGTTCACTGGGTTTTCGTAACATAAACTGACCTATTCGATTTGACATGTCTTTGAGAGACTACATCGAATTTCTCTTTTCCGTTCAACCCAACTTACAGCGATACTGATTACACGCTTGGCTAATTAAAAAGATGAAGATTCTTTTTCTTTCCCCTACCGTGCCGTTCCCACTCACTGACGGCGGACGTATCCGGGTGTTTAACCTCCTCAAACAGATCGCGCAGAAAAGCGAAGTGACGTTGCTCGCCTTAGAGACACAACCGACAGATGCAGAAGGGGTTTCCCAACTCCAGCAATTAGGTATTCAGGTGCATCTTGTCTCCAACGCACCGACACTTCCACGTCTATCGTTCGGCACACTCGCCAACGCTTTCTTCAAACGACAACCCATCACTGTTGCGCGCTATGATCTACCTGCCTATCGCCAGCAGTTCAAAGCGTTAATCGCAACCGATATTTTCGACCTCGTCCATTACGAGATGTTCCACACAGCACAGTTTCGGACAGAGACAGATCTGCCCGGTGTGCTTTCACAACAGAACGTCGATTCTGCAATCTGGCGGCGACTTTGTGGCGAGACTGTCAACCCGTTCTATAAGTTCGCATACTGGACGCAGCAACTCGCATTCCAACGCTACGAACGGGTGCTAAGTCCAAAATTCGATGCCGTAACGTGTACCTCCGACATCGATGCCGCCGTTTTCCAACAACACTGTGCAGAAGGCGTTATTGAGATAATTCCGAACGGTGTTGATGTCACGCATTACCAGCCCGACTTTTCTGCTGAGGCTCCCGCACACCTCATCTATATCGGGAGCATGGACTGGTATCCCAACGAGGACGCTGTCTCCTTTTTTGCCGATGAGGTGTTACCTCAGATTCACGCCGAGGTACCCGAGGTCAAATTTTCGATTGTTGGCGGAAATCCATCGGCACATGTCAAAAAGTTAGCGGAGAAAGAAGGGATTGTTGTCACCGGACGTGTGCCGGAGATCAAACCCTATTTCGCAGAGACGACGGTCTTTGTCGTACCGTTGCGCATCGGGAGCGGCACCCGCCTGAAAATCCTTGAAGCTTTGGCGATGGGCAAAGCGATTGTCTCTACCTCAGTCGGTGCGGAGGGGTTGGATCTCAAAGATGGCGAGGAAATCTTCATTGCTGACGAACCAAAGGTCTTTGCCGAGGCGGTCACCCGATTGCTCAAGGACCCGTCCCTTCGCCGTAGGATTGGTGAAAACGGCCGCGCCCGTGTGGAGCAGGATTACGATTGGCGGAGCATCAGCGAGAAACTCCACCAACTCTATACCAGAATCCTCCCCTAAAATCAGTGATCCTCGTTTTCCTTAAGCCTGGTCTGAATGCGTCATTCCTTTGGGAGCTTGTGCTTTTCTCTCCACTGTGGGTATGCATCTGCAAGGAGCTTGGAAGCCCAGCCGCCGTAGTAGGCGTAGCCGGTGCGGCGTTCCTGCCCGATCTCGGAGAACGAGTAGCGGACCACCGAGTCGCGATCGAGAAAGATTGGACGGTTGCTGCCGAGCTCGTAGAAACGCGCCCAGAGGGGTCCCGCGTCGGGATCCGCCACGACCCGCCTATCGTTCTGCCCCTCTGCGTCAGTGAACGTCTTTAAGCGGATGCCGTGGATAGTGACGCTCCTGAACCACTCAACAGCCCCCTCAACAGCAGCGATGATCGCTGGCGTAGGTTCCTCGACAGACATCAGGAAACGCACGACACCGACGCTTTCAGCACCTGAGATCGATGGCGGTTCATAAGAACGGGCCCACGCAGGCGCAAGCGTTTTTTCGTCATGCTGCGCACACCAAGCCGTGAGCTTATCATTCTGCCTGATTTGCGTGCGTAGGATGCAGTTGATGCCCTTGGTTACTGCAACTTCAGCCTGAGTGCGGTACCCTGTTTCCAAAAACGCATAGTCGGAGGATTCAGAGACATCCCGGAGGAGTTCGAGAATTCGCACCATAGCGTTGTCATTGAACGTGATGTGACGAGGGTAGCCTTTGCTTAGTGGATAAAACTGTGGCCACCCGCCATTCGGGTATTGCGCTTCGAGGATATGAGAAAGACCTTTGAGAAATGCTTGTTGATAGCGCGGCTCGTTTGTCGCACGAAATGCACGCCCAAGAAACCGTAGTTCGTCAATGGTCGCACTGTTGTCGAACGTTCCGTGTAGATCGTCACTTTTGCCATCAAACGGCTCAGATGCCGTGTCTCTATTCTTGGGCCAACCGCCGTGCGGTGTCTGCCACGTAAGGACGTTGTCGGCTATACGGCGCCCCTCCTCGCTCTGAAACCATTCAACGGACTGCTTCGCATATCGGGAAGGAACGGTTGCATCGGAAGATGACAGAAACAAAATAAGTAAAACATAGAGGGTAGTAAATCGTAGTTTCATGATAGTGCCCCTTCGTTAGTAGTCAGAGGGTGTTGGTTAAACAAAAACCAGAACCATCGTTATTGCTTGAGTGTATTGACAATTTCTGCGTTACCCTCACGCAACGCCATGACGAACAGACCGTCGAATTGGACTCTCAAAAGTATACCACACAAAATGGGAAAGCGCAAGATGTAGGAACTGGGAATCCAGAGCGATTTAGTTTTCGGTTTTCTGGTCCGGTTCTGTAGACGCAATCCCAAAAAGTTGATTTTCTTTCTCCGATGTGCTAATATGTAACCAACTTGAACAAAACCCTCCAGTCTTAATAACGAACCACTTAAAAGGAGCTATTCCGATGAAAGTTTTTATGTTAACTTTGGCAGTCACCCTTCTACTGATGAGTGCTACTTTAGGGATTGCGGGTGAAGATCCTGATTTAGTGGCTTACTTCCCGTTTGAGGGGAGTGCAGAGGATGCATCTGGAAACGGAAACGATGGGAAAATTGAGGGTGGATCCAAGTGGGTTAAAGGCAAATTTGGAGACGCCATCAACCTTGATGCGGCAGCTTATGTCGAACTACAGGTTTCCGATTCTCTCAACGGCGACATTTTCAAAGCAGACCCCTTCACAATTTCCGCTTGGATTAATCCGAATTTTGAAGGTACCACGTGGGAACATATCTGGCGGAGTCTACCGGGTGCTTCCGGACACAATACCTTCTTCCTCAACAAAGACCAAGGACTCCTCTCTTGGCGAGGGCAGGTCGGCGGATGGACAGTCTTATGTCAGAGCGACGGTGGAATCGTTGAAAAGGATAAATGGATGCATGTAGCCGTCACAGGGGATGGCGATAAATTCAAGATTTATGCCGACGGCGAGAAGGTCGCCGAGACCGACTTTCAAGAAACGCGCGGTAACAATGTAACCTACCGTCTTGGCGGCACAGGTGGCGAGACGTTCGCTGGTCTAATGGACGACTACGCCGTCTTCACTCGTGCGTTAGATGAAGATGAAATCAGTCTGATAATGGACAGCGTTGAAGTGTTCTTACCCGTTGAACCGAAAGGCAAGCTCGCAACACAATGGGCAGCCCTCAAACGCTAATCCCCAGGTCCGGTAGGTGCGGTTTGCAACCGCATCTACTGATAACTATTCTCCAAAGGAAACGAATCATTGCCAAAAAAGAAAACCGAAACAGATACACCCCAACCTTCACTCTTCCCATCCGAGAACGAAGAACAACTGGATATCTCCACCCTTGAAACATGGCTACTGGATGCCGCGAATACCATTCGAGGCGCAAGCGATGCCCCAAAATTCAAGGATTTCATCTTACCTCTCATCTTCTACAAACGACTCTCCGATGTGTTTGACGATGAATTTGCCAAACAAATAGAAGAGTTCGGCAATGAAGAATTGGCACGAGAAATTGTTGAGGCAGACCACAAAGACGCACTCCAATCCGGACGGAACCCGATTGTCCGTTTTTACATTCCACCCGAATATCACTGGAACGCACTTCGCAACCACCCCGCCGACGGTCATCTGGGTGAATTTGTTACCGATGCAATGCGCGAAGTCGCACGCCTTAACCCACTATTACAAGGAGTACTTGATGTCAAAGATTTCAGCGAAAGCCAGAGCGGACAACGCACGCTCGACGAAGAACGACTGGAGGCACTGATTGAAGTACTAAGTCGGCATCGGCTTGGACTACAGGACACGGAACCGGACATCCTCGGCCGTGCGTATGAGTATCTATTACGGAAATTTGCTGAAGGGCAGGGACAGAGCGCGGGCGAGTTCTACACACCAAAAGAGGTTGGTGAACTAATGGCGCGTCTCCTCAACCCAGAACCCTACACCACTATCTACGATCCTGCGTGCGGCTCAGGTGGCTTGCTTATCAAAGGGCGGTTGCAATTTGAAGAAATGCACCCGGATGAAAAGAGTCAAGCACCTCAAATATACGGACAAGAATTGACTCCCACCACCTACGCCATGGCAAAGATGAATGCTTTTCTGCACGATTTCATAGGCGCAGCTATTCAGATCGGAGATACCTTCCGCAATCCCCGTTTCACAGATGATGATGCAACACTGCAACGCTTCAATTATGTAGTTGCGAATCCGATGTGGAATCAGAAGGAGTATGACGATGCCTTTTACGAGAACGACAACTGGAACCGATTTTCGGACGGCATCGCACCGAGTTCCTCAGCAGATTGGGGATGGGTACAACATATACTCGCCTCTTTAAAGGAAACTGGACGCGCCGCAATTGTGCTGGATACCGGCGCAGTCTCTCGCGGTTCTGGAAGTCAGAACACCGATCGGGAGCGTGATATCCGCAAAAAGTTTGTGAAGAAAGACTTAATTGAAGGCGTGATCCTTCTGCCCGAAAACCTGTTTTACAATACAAGCGCACCGGGCATTATCTTACTGCTGAACCGCAGCAAGCCAAAGGAACGCAAAGACCAAATCCTACTCATCAATCTCTCCCAGCACTTTGAGAAGGGAAAACCGAAAAATATCCTCACCGATGAAGGAATTGATGCCGCGAGGGAAGTCTATCAGGCGTGGGAGTCTCGTGAGAAGTTGAGCAGCGTTATCAAATTAGAAGATGCGCAAAAAACCGATTACAACCTGAGTCCCTCCCAATTTGTAGACATAGGCGACAAGGTTGAACACCGTCCGGTGAATGAAATTCTTGCAGACTTAACAGAAGCACGCATCACCCGCCAAAAAGCAGATAAGACTTTAGATGATGTGTTGGCACAGCTTGGATTGAATGAACAGCATTAAAAAAAGCCATGCTGGTATGTGCAGTTGTGCGGTTTCCTAAATTTTGATTTAACAGCATAAATATGCTATAATGTTGGTAAACACTTGATAAGAGATGAAAATTCATGACAATACTCAATTTAGCATTCAAGGCTTATAACATTGTAGGCACTGGATCTTCTATGATTGGTGGTATCAACTACGCCATCAAACATTTTTGCCAAACTACAGCAAAGGAATTTTTCAAAAAGTCTTTTGATAAAGTCGTTAAGCAATACGCATCTGACTTTGCTGATCTTACTGATCCAAAAACAGTTAAAGTGGATCGTCATACATTTGACAACGTTATGGCTTCACTAAAAGATGCTGATGAAGCCCAATTTACACAATTAAATGAAAGTGAGAAAATCGCGAAAATCACAACACTTTTTCGGAACTGTATTATCGTCCCCAACCATCAATTGCCCAATATGGATTTTGAACGGAGAATTCGCCCCATTATTGAGAGAGTGATTATTGATTTTTATTCACAACTTCCATTCAAACAGGAAGCATTTAATCAAATTGCACTTGAATTTATTCAAGATAGCACCACCGCGCAGGCAAACACAGATTCTATGCTATTGGACTTTACCAGAGAAATTGAACAGGTGCAGTTGGAAGTGAGTGAACGTATAAGCCAAGATATCCAAGCCATCAAAGATGACACTGAAAACATTACGGACGATAATGAGGAACTTAAGCAAACGACGGATAGTAATAGTTTAGATACATGGGGGTCCCTCATAGGTAACCCTGAATTAGGGATTAGGTGTCGTATGGGTGATTTTGATTCAGACCTACTATTGGAAATCGCAAAACGTTCAAGTTGGAAGCTCTCTGAGCCTTACAACAGTTTTGTGCTTGCCTTAGGTGAAGAACGAATGAATTTGCAAACAGCATTAGACGTGAGCGTTGATTTCCTCTTTAAACTTTGGGAGAAATCAATTTTATTCAGACAAAAAGAATTTTTGACGTTGGGTTTGCTAACTGGACTTACTGATGGACGGAATGCCCACAAAGTATTGAACCGACTTGAACATCTAATTCAAAATAAGCACAAACTTTTTTTACCGATTGAAAACAGTATCCTCAGACAAATCCGTAATTTTCAACAAATCTATCCTCTTGAAAATAACTTCATGTTTTTGGCAGAAAACGATATTCGTCTTAAAGGAACACGGGTAGGTATTGAAACCATCCTATACGAATATATGTACAATGGCAAAATGCCAGTCGTCATCGCTGATCACTACTATACCCCCACACTGGAACAAGTTTACGCCACAATCTTATATTATCTTCAAAATCAAGAAAAAGTTGGTACATATTTGGAGAATTATCTGGCATACTGCCGAAAGGTGCGAGAAGAACAGGCGAAAAATCCGTCACCCGCTGTTATTCGCTTGCGTAAACTTCTGGCAGAAAGGGCAGCAACTTCTGATACTCCGTACACACAAATTCCAAAAGACGGATCAGCAAGCACAACACAATCTCCATCCGAAAATGAACAGGAATAAAGATGCGTCGGTATCTGATAGACGAAAATATTTCTCCGAAATACCGTACGCAATTGCTTTACCATGAACCATCACTAACGGTCTTGGTGATTGGCGATGAGGATGCTCCTCCGAAAAGCACGCCAGACCCAGAAATCTTAGCGTGGTGTGAACAGCACCAATTTAACTTGATAACAAACAATCGGGAAAGTATGCCGCAACATCTCTCTGACCATATCGCAGCAGGACATCATGTACCCGGCATTTTCACGATTAATCTCCAAGTGCCAATGGGAAAAATTATTGACGAGTTGCTTCTCATCGCTGGTGCATCTGACGAAGACGAATATATGGACGAAATTAAATATCTACCATTTTAACAACGAACTCAAGTTAAGGACATCACTCAACTCCGCTCAATCTGCTTCATTCGCGAAAAGCTGGCACCGTATAGGTTGAATCAGTGAAAATGATGCCATGAATAATACAAATTTCCCAGAACATTGGAAAGTAGTGCGTTTTGGCGACATTACTACGTTTACAAAGAAACCAAGAGACTTACGATATTCGGAATATAATGAAATCCCATTTGTACCGATGGAATTGATTCCGATTGCCAAACTATCTTCTGAAGAATTCATTCTCAAAACAAACGATGAACTAAAGAGTGGAACCTATTTTGAGCCTGGGGACATTCTTCTTCCTAAAATCACACCATCCTTTGAAAATAGGAAACAGTGCATCATTAAGGAGTTGCCAACGCCATTTGGTATCGCAACAACTGAGGTGATTCCAATTCGGGAAATGGAAGGCATTAGCGATATATCCTACCTTTTCTATTACCTGTTACTTCCTGATGTTCGGGTCTCACTTGCTGGAAAAATGCAAGGTACGACGGGTAGGCAGCGACTAAGTAAAGACGCGCTTGTTAACTTGCAAATACCTCTCCCTCCACTTCCAGAACAACGCGCTATTGCTGCTGTTTTTCAAGCAATTGATGAAAAAACAGCAGCCCTTGAACAAGAAGTGGAACATCTGGATGAACTGTTCCACGCTATGCTTGACGAACTAATGACAGGACAAAGGTCCGCTGTGCCTTTAATCAAAGACGGAGAGCTATAATGAGCGAGTACACAACTGTCCAAGAACCGATGCTTCGCTATAGCGACCAGATTGGTTGGATGCGCGTATCTCAAGCGCAAGCCATGCAAATGCGTGGTGGCGACACCGGACTCTACTTTTCTGACGTGCTGCAGGCGCAACTGCTGAAGCTCAATGAGGGGATAATGGACGCATCCAACTGCGCCGACATTCTGCGGCAGTTGAATTTGCTCAGATCGACGCTTGAGGGGAATCAAGACGCACTTTCATGGATGCACGGGGAGCAGTCCATTTTTGTTCCCAATGAGAACCGCGAGCGCAATGTCACGTTAATCGATTTTGAGACACCTGATAACAATTTGTTTCACGTCACCGACGAATGGTCGCAGCAAAGTTTAACTGATCGCAACCGCGCCGATGTGGTGTTCCTGATTAACGGAATCCCCGTGGCAGTCGTTGAGGCAAAAAATGCTAACAAATCAGATGGGTTGGAACTCGGTGTTCAGCAGATCCGCCGTTACCACGACGAAACGCCAGAGATGTTCACCACCGCGCAACTTTTCGGTGTGACACAACTGCACGACTTTTTCTACGGTGTTACATGGAATACCAGCCGCAAAAACCTCTTCAACTGGAAATTTGAAGAACCCACCAACTACGAGCAGAAGGTCAAGACGTTCTTCGACCGCGACCGCTTCCTGAAGGTCCTGCAGCAGTTCATCATTTTCCAGAGCAGAGATGACCAACTTACCAAAATTGTGTTGCGTCAACACCAGACGCGTGCGGTGGAGAAAGTCATTGAACGGATTCACGATCCGAACAAGCGACGTGGGCTTGTCTGGCATACACAAGGCAGCGGCAAAACCCTCACCATGATAACCATCGCTGCCCGCCTCCTACGCGGTGGTGAGCAGACTGAAAAGCCCACCGTACTAATGGTGGTTGATCGAAACGAACTGGAGAGCCAACTCTTTAGAAACATTACGGGTTACGGCATCACAACCCTTGAAGTTGCAGAGAGCAAGGATGATCTGGAAAGAATTTTAGCCTCCGATTATCGTGGTTTGGTCGTGTCCACGATTCATAAGTTTGACAGGAGACCTGCGAACCTTAATACCCGCGAAAGCGTGATAGTGCTGATTGACGAGGCACATCGCACAACCGGCGGCAATTTTGGGAATTACCTGATGGCAGCCCTCCCCAATGCGACCTATATCGGCTTTACCGGCACCCCGATCGATAGACTTTCCAAAGGTGAAGGAACGTTTAAGGTGTTCGGCATAGACGACGAACAAGGCTATCTCGACAAATACGCAATCGTGGAATCCATTGAAGATGGCACCACTATGCCGTTGAATTACGCGCTTGCCGCCTCTGGTTTACGGGTTGACCGTGAAACATTGGAACGGGAATTTTTCAACCTTGCAGTAACGGAAGGCATAAGCGACTTTGAGGAACTCAATGCGGTCCTTAACAATGCTGTTCAGTTAAAGGCGATGATGAAAGCACCTGACAGGGTAGATGGCATTGCGAAATACGTTGCGGAACACTTCCGTGAGACTGTGGAACCGATGCGGTTCAAGGCGTTTTTGGTGGCTGTAGACCGTGAGGCGTGCGCTTTGTATAAACAGGCACTGGATAAGTATCTGCCATCGGAGTATTCAGAGGTTGTCTATTCAGAGGACAATCGAGATTCCGAGTTAATGAAAACTTATTATCATACGGAAGAACAGGAAAAAGAAATTCGTAAGAAGTTTATTGACAAAAATGAACAACCGAAGATTCTGATTGTAACTCAGAAGTTATTGACTGGCTTCGATGCACCAATCCTCTACTGCATGTATCTCGATAAACCGATGCGCGATCATGTGCTATTACAAGCAATTGCGCGTGTCAACCGTCCGTATGAAGACGAGGACGGTTTGGTGAAACCCGCCGGTTTCGTCTTAGATTTTGTCGGTATTTTTGACAAGCTCGAAAACGCATTGGCGTTCGATTCTGACGAAGTGGCGAGTGTAATTCAGAATATTGACGTGCTCAAGAAGGATTTCGCCAAGCGGATCCGAGAGGACGCAGCGGCGTATTTACCCTTTGCCGAGGGGTGGGACGATAAAGCAAAGGAACGAGCCATTAATCATTTTGAGGACAAAGACAACCGAGAGACTTTTTTCAAGTTCTTCAGAGCGGTGCAAAATCTCTATGACATACTTTCACCAGATGCATTCTTACGGGAATTCATAGCGGATTATGAAGCGTTGGCAACCCTTTATGGACTGATTCGTAACGCCTATTCTGATCGTCCTTACGTCGATAAGGAATTGACTGCCAAAACGCGCAAACTGTTGCAGGCGCATACCGAAAGCGTTCTATTTGAATTGCCAGATGCCGTTTATGAATTGCAAGCAGATACTTTGCAGAAGATAGATCAGAGCGATGCCTCCGATACGGTCAAGGTCCAGAATTTAAGAAAGGCATTGCATCACACAGTAACCAGCGAAGGCAGCTCCAAACCTTTCCTGATTTCCATTGGCGAACGCGCGGAAGCAGTCGCGGAGGCTTATGAAAATCGTCAGGTTGCAACGCAAGATGTCTTGGCTGAATTCAGAAAATTAGCGGAGGAATATGCGCGTGCTGCAAGAGAGAGCGACCGCCTCGACTTGGATGATAACACCTTCGCGGTCTATACAGTTCTCAAGAACGTTATAGCGGATGTTAACCCAGAACAGGCGCGAGCCGTTGATCAGGTATTTGCGCAATTTCCTGATTATAAGTGGAATGAGCATCAGGAAAAGGAGTTACGGATGACACTCTATAGCACATTAAGACCCACGGTGGGTATGGAAAATCTGATTGAGACAACAAATAAATTGTTGAGGTTGGAGCGGGTATGAACACCAACAAAGTAGCAGGTACACACCGTAGGCTTCCGTTGCATCCAGCGGATTTAAAGGACGTTGTGTGGTACTGGGCAGACCGTATCGGTGTCAAGGTGCGAGAAATTCATCTCCGTCAGATGCAGCAGAAATGGGCATCTATATCAATGAAGGGACGATTGACACTCAACACAGAACTCCTTGATTTGCCAGAAGCGTTGACAGAATTCGTCATTGTCCACGAGCTGGTGCATCTCCTTGTCCCAAACCACGGCAAATTATTTAAGGGATATATGTCCGCGTATCTTCCAGACTGGGAAGATCGGCAAAATCGTTTGAGATCGCTTTAAGGAAAATACAATATAGCAGTCAAATCTCACTTGTGTGTCCAAGGATCATGTTATTGATAAAAACATTGACTTTCGAGGGAAAGTATAGTATAATTACACTACGTTGTAATCAACATAAATAACCCATCATTTGATAAGTATTTCTATACGGCTTATGGAATGGATATTCAGCTTTAACATAGGATAGATTACACCTGAACGTTTGGATAAACGATCCAAGCCCAACTCTTGAAAGGCATTGCTCATGAAATTAAGCAAACCCTCTAATGCTCTGGTTATTGTAGGCGGTTGGAACAGGCATATATTTACTCAAGATTGGATTAAGAGATACCTTTTTCCCAAAGAAGAATTCACAATAGACATGCTGGTTTCCCAAGGCTTCAACGCACAATTTATTTCTCCACGAATATCGTCAAAGGAAGTTGAAATTCTATTCCAAGAAAATAGACTAAATTTCAATCCAGTAGAAAACAATAACGAAAATTTAGACCGTATACAAGAACTTGCTCTACAACTTGCCGATTACCTTCCACATACACCAGTTACAGGATACGGAGTGAATTTTCTCTTTACCGAGAACGAGGTCAGTGATGATTTGATAAATCTGATGCGTCCAAAAGATTTAGAAAAAATTGAACAGTTTGGTGGATCATTAACCAGCGAGCAATATAGTCGTCATTTGATGTTAAATGGACGAACCCTTAACATCACTATTAGATTTGAGGGCGAGAGTGTCGATTTTGATTTTAATTTCCATTTTAATATCCGCGATTTAGTTGCGTTTAAAGCAGGAATTTTGGAAACTCCAATACTTAAATTGAGACAAGAGGCAGTAAAATTCATCGCTAAAGTTTATAGTTTGGAATTGGAAGGAGAGAGCGAATGAGTAAATTGAACGACACAAACACAATACTTAAAGATGAAAACACTTTTCCCGAAGAGGCAGTCATTTCCGAAAAAGATATGGCTGTTCCAGCAAGTATGGAGGTCAATGAAAAATTTATAAATACTGCTAATTTAGAACTTGATGAAGACAGCAACCTTGAAATTTTGGAGGGTGAGGCTTGGAAAGAGCCACAGAATCCGAACCCTGAACCACTGAAAATCCGGGTCTTTGATGTTGCTGCCTATATTTTAGACAAAATGGGAACAATGACGACTATGAAGCTGCAGAAACTGGTATATTACAGTCAAGCATGGTCGTTAGTTTGGGATGAGAAGCAGCTGTTCGAGGAAGATATTGAGGCTTGGGCAAATGGTCCAGTCATTAGAGATTTATTTGACTACTATCGTGGAATGTACGAAATATCGGCAATGCCAATTGGCAATCCCCGTTTGTTGAATAAAGAACAACAGGAAACTATTGACGCTGTTCTTAAATATTATGGAGATAAATCCGCCCAATGGCTCATTGAACTAACTCACATGGAAGATCCTTGGGTCCAGGCGAGAAAAGGACTACCCAAACTGGAGAGAGGTAATAGAATTATATCTTTAGACACGATAGCAGATTATTATAGTTCCTTGCCGGTTGAGGACAATTACGAAGATGAGGAATAAAAGAGCGGGCCGAAATCGTAATCCGAGGTCAGAGAAGATACCTACATCTCGCTCTATAGTGTCTACTCAAAACAAGAAACTCGTGTGGAAAGTTGCACGGATTGATGACGATAGCCCATGGGGCTGGAATCAAATAACTTGTCCTGACTTTTTGAGAAAAATATGGGATAAAATGCACAATTTTGAAACAATGACATGGGGTGAGATATTAGGACGGAACCACCATGCGATAGCCGTTAATGACATCATAAAACCCGCACAAAATCGGTTAGAACAACTCGGACATGATGATCAGGCAGAATTAGTCTCATTTCGGCTAAGTAACACGGAGCGAATTTGGGCGATTCGATCTGGAGAAGAAGCTTTCCTGCTCTGGTGGGACCCCAATCATGAGATTTGCCCATCACATCTCCAGAATACGTAACATCAGTTACATTTGAACGTATCCCTTATTATGGTCACAAAAATCCCATAAATCACAGTTCAGACTTCAACAGCACGGACCGGTAGTGACTGAGTACTGACAACTGATAACCATCCATCTGATGGCTGACAACTGACAGCCGACAACCGACCACTATTCCACATTTCCCTTGCACTCTTATCCCCTTTCTGATAAAATAAGGCTATAAAGTCCACCTATGGGTGAAAATATAAAGGATGGAAACGCATGGCACTTCCAAAAATGACACGGATTCAACAGCGGTTTGAGGCACCCGTTCTCACCGATCTCCCCGCAGCGATTCATGCTGAATTGGAGCGGATTAACGCCTCCGATATTGTAAAATCTGGCGAAACTGTCGCCGTTACCGCTGGCAGTCGCGGAGTCGCAAATGTTGACATAGCGGTCAAGGCGACTGTTGATTATCTCAAAACACTCGGTGCGAAACCCTTTGTTGTCCCGGCGATGGGAAGCCACGGTGGTGCAACGCCTGAAGGGCAGCGGAGTGTGTTGGAACACTACGGCATCACCGAAGAGACCGTCGGTGCACCGGTGAAAGCAACAATGGAGGTTGTGGAACTCGGAAAGACAGCAGACGGCTTGCCGGTTTTCTTCGACAGATATGCCGCCGAAGCCGACCATGTTGTGCCGCTTAACCGCGTCAAAGCGCATACAGATTTCAACGGCTCCATTGAGAGTGGCGTGGTGAAGATGATGGTGATTGGACTCGGCAAACAGCAGGGCGCGAACTTCTATCACCGTGCCTTCTTTCAATACGGCTTTGAACACGTCATCACTGCGGTTGGTGGTTTTATTCTCGACACCGGAAAGATCGCTTTCGGCATTGGACTAATTGAGAACGCACACGAAGACACCGCGAAAGCAGTAGCGATGCCCGCCGCGCAGCTCCTCCAAACGGAACGTGAACTGCTGGTTGAGGCGAAATCATTGATGGGACGACTCCCGTTTGACGAACTCGATCTGCTTATCGTGGATTGGACAGGCAAAAACATCAGCGGCACCGGTATGGACTCGAACGTTATCGGCAGGATGATGCAGAATTTTGAACCGGAACCCGCGAAACCCGCGATCCTCCGTATATTTGTCCGCGATCTTACCGAAGAGAGCGATGGCAATGCTACCGGTATCGGGCTTGCTGACTTCACAACGACGCGCCTCGTAGACCAGATCGACCGGCACTCGACCTATATGAACGGTATTACCGCGCTTGGACCGCAGAAGTCGAAAATCCCCTTCTACTACGACACCGACCGAGAAGCAATTGAGGTGGCACTTGACACTATTGGACTCACCGAACCAGAAGATGCACGGGTCATCCGTATTGAGAGTACGCTGAGGTTGACGGAACTCGACATTTCTGACGTGCTGCTTGAGGATGCGAAGTTGCATTCAAGGTTGGAAGTTATCGGCGAAACGAAGCCGCTCCCGTTTGACGCTACAGGTAACCTGCTGCCATTTTAGATAGCCATCAATCGTCAGTAGTGGGTTTATCAGTCTCCGTGCTCCTGTAGGTTGGGTTGAACGGCGTTGAAAAGGCAGATGTCGATGTTTCAAACACACTTCAAATCCAAGAGGCTGCCATATACACGCAAGAACAGAGTGAAACCCAACTTCATACCCCACAAGGGTAGCACTTCAGAACAAGAGCGTTGGGTTTCACTCGGTCACTGGTGGATATGACGTGTCTGGAGAAAAGCTCGTTTTTTCTATGATTTGGACGGTTTTGGTGGAATCCGTTCAACCCAACCTACAATACTATGACGCAGTTTTTTCTAAAATTGACACCTATGCCGCCGTCAGAAGCTCCACCTATCGCTTCGGGCTGGTAAGGACAGAGAATGCGGAAACTCAGAATTATCTTAGAGATGATCAAATTTGAACATACCGTTTTCGCGCTTCCGTTTGCGGTTATGAGTGCCTTTATCGCTGCGGACGGATTTCCGCCGCTGCCAAAACTTGGCTGGATCCTCGTAGCAATGGTCGGCGCGCGCAGCTGCGCCATGGCATTCAATCGGCTCGCCGATGCTGAGATTGACAGCAAAAACCCGCGCACCGCCATGCGCGCGATCCCCGCGGGTTTAATCACGAAGAGTGCCGTCTGGGGTTTCACCATCATCTCCGCCGGTCTGCTGGTTGTTGCGGCGTGGCGACTGAACCCGCTTGCCTTTGCGCTATCCCCAGTCGCGCTTATCGTAGTGATGGGCTATTCCTACACCAAACGTTTCACGGCACTCTCCCATTTCTGGCTCGGACTTGCGCTCTCCATTTCACCCGTCGGTGCATGGATTGCGATTCAGGGCAGCTTTGCGTTACCTCCCATCATTCTCTGTCTCGTAGTGCTACTCTGGACAGCCGGATTTGACATCATCTATGCGTGTCAGGATGTCAACTTTGATAGGAAGCACAGACTACATTCAATTCCAGCGAAAATCGGGATTCGGTGGGCGTTATGGCTTTCGTCTGCCTTACACGTTATTGCGGTGTTGCTGCTCCTCGCCATTTCATTTCTTGTCGAATTAGGACTTTTCTATTACATCGGTGTCGGAATTGTCGTCCTCATCTTTATCTATGAACATGCCATCGTCAAACCGACGGATCTATCCCGTGTCAATCTCGCCTTTTTCACACTGAACGGCATGATTAGCCTTGTCTTGATGGCACTCTCAATCACCGATATTTTACTTTTTTAGTCCCGTAGTCCCAAGCATCGCGCCGGGTTTATTTGATTGGGTGTTTCTTCTAGATATACGGAAAGCAACTTATTGATGAAAGAAGCCTTAACGAACCGCAAGGAACATTAAAAATATGAAACTTTCACTCTCGGTACGCGTCGCAGAAACCGCATCTAAAAAGGATGCAACGCACACTTTCACACAACTGACGGAACTCGCTGCAGGGCTCGGCTACGAAGCAGTCTGCATGCGCGCCTCCCAAGTCGGTATCCACTCACCTTTAGAGCAGATTACCGCTGCGCGTAAACAGGCAGCATCGCTCAACCTGAAGGTCTCCATGGTCACCGGCGATTTTCCGGTACCACTTAACAACGAGCAGGGACCCGATGGGCTCCGCAATATAACCCCGTATCTTGATTTAACGGAACTCCTCGGCGCAGACCTTATCCGTATTGCTATGAAGGTTGAGGAGGACATCCGGTGGGCGCAGCGTGCCTCCGACGAAGCTGCCGAGCGCGGTATCCGTCTCGCACATCAATCGCATACACAGAGTTTGTTTGAAACAGTGGACGGATCGGTTGATATCTTAAAGCGAGTCGGCAGAGAGAATTTCGGGATTATCTATGAACCTGCCAATCTTGACCTCTGTGCACAGGATTACGGCGTTGAGACGCTGAAACGATTCTCGCCCTATCTTCTCAACGTCTATCTCCAAAACCACATCCGCCGACCGGAGGGAAAGACGCACCTTCTGACGTGGATCCAAGGCATCGTTCCACACGATCCGATCCGTTTACAAGACGAAGGTGGTATTGACTTTCCATCGGTGTTTGAGGGTCTGGAAGCAATCGGTTACGACGGTTATGTGACCGTGCATCAGGCGTTCCGTGAAATTATGGAGCCAGAAGACGCAGCGGAACAGAGTTACGACTATCTTAAACCGTTTTGTGGATAGGGAAAGGAAGCATCTTTAATACGATGAGCAGCCAACAACCTAATATCCTAATCATTACGACCGATCAACAGCGGACAGATAGCCTCAGCTGCTACGGGTCAACGTTCACGGATACACCGCATCTGGATAAGTTTGCATCTGAAGGTGTCTGTTTTGAAAGGGCGTACTGTGCGAATCCGGTATGTACACCCGCCCGTGCCTCAATCTTTTCGGGGCGATATGTGAGTCGCCACGGTGCGTGGAATGTCGGCATGAACGTCCCTGAAGACGAACCCATGCTCTCGCATCGACTCGCCGAGGTCGGCTATCGCACGCGCTATATCGGTAAAGCACACTTCCAGCCTTTCGGCGCATCCGCGGAACAGTCGATCGAAACCTTCCGTGATACAACGCGCTACCCTGATTTCCGAGGTCCCTACTATGGATTTGAAACAGTGGAATTAGCACTCGGTCACGCGACTTATGGTATTGCAGGACACTATGGTGAGTGGGTCCGCTCACACGTCTCTGAGGAAACATTCGAGAGTTACAGCAAAGCGACACGCCTTAGTGAAAGGGGTTTCGGTGGTGAGGCTTATGATTGGGAGATACCCCTGAAATACCACAATAGCGTCTGGACAGCGGATCAAACAATAGATTTCTTGTCGAATCGGGATACATCCCAACCTTTTCTGTTAGCGGTTGGTTTCCAAGATCCACATCATCCGCATTGTGTCCCAACCGAATTTGAGGACCGCGTCGATCCCATGCACGTCCCCCTGCCGGATTTCGTTGAAGGCGAGTTAGATGACAAGCCGCCCCACTTTTTGGAGGCGCGGCACGGCGAACTTGAGAAGTCAGAGATTCGCGGAACGTTTGCCATTGCGGGGCAGGGGGGTGGTGCTGATTACCGCAAAGTTTCTGAAGACGATGCACGGCTCGGTAGGGCGTATTACTATAATATGGTGAAAATTATTGATCAGCAGATGGGGCGTATTCTGGAATGTCTGGATACGTGCGGATTGACAGAAAACACATTAGTGCTCTTCACGACCGATCACGGTGAACTTCTTGGAGACCACGGACTTTGGATGAAGGGCCCCTTCCATTACGAGCAGCTTGTCCGCGTCCCGACGTTGATGCGGTTTCCGCAAAGCATACCCGCCGGGCAACGCACACAAGCACTGTTCAGCCATGTTGATATTGTCCCCACGGTTCTCTCCGCGATAAATTTGCCGATCCCCTCAGATATGGATGGTGTAGACGCGATGCCAATTCTCACTGGAAAAACAGCGTCCGTGCGTGATGATGCGCTGGTTGAATGTGTGGACGATCCACGCGGTTTAAGACTCAAAACGATTGTAACCGACACGCGGAAGTTGACATGGTATTGTGGGCATGCTTATGGTGAACTCTACGATTTGGAGAACGATCCGGGCGAGCGGGTTAATCAATGGGACAATGCCGCTTACGCTGCAGACAAGACATCTCTCATGAGTCGCATTCTTGAAACAACGGAGCCTTTAGAGAAAAGGGTTGAGCGGTTGTCGTATGCATAAAAGATGCTCGATTCAAATTGAAGTTATAGGAGGGTAAAACTCATGGCATTTAGCGATTTCAATACGATTCCTGAAGTTCAAGAAAGATTCAGAATTAAATACTCGGAAAACGACTTTTTCTGGGTTGAGGACACCTTAAGCCCTTCAGAACAATTTCTCCAAGAATTTGAGTTTACAAGGCAACACATCAATATTTTCGGATCGGAGGCAGCACGGTGTGAAGCCGTTATTTTTCCGGTTTTAAGAGAGATTTATAAAGGGTACGCTGATCACTACGCGCTTTGGATCAAGGAATCCATAACCTATGATGAGACACTGAGCGGAACACCGGATTACCTTATATCTACAAAATCTGAATTGGGCAAACTCATTGTCGGAACGCCCTTGATAATCTTGGTTGAAGCGAAGAAAAACGATTTTGAGCAAGGTTGGGGGCAATGTCTGGCTGAGTTGGTCGCTGCACAAAAAATAAATGATGATCCCACTTTCCCTGTATATGGTATTGTTACCGACGGAACATTGTGGGAATTTGGGCGACTTGTCGGTGATACTTTCACGCGAAATAGGACAAATTTCACCTTAACTAATTTACCTGTTCTTTTTGGTGCTGTGAATTCTATCTTCAAAGCAACAACCAGTGCCTCTATTTAACGATCATAAATTGAGATGTCATGCTGCAGATGAAACGCGCTTGCGAAGTATACCCGTGGGAGGTGAAAAGTAAATCCCCGTTTTTAAACTTGCATAAAAAAAATAGATTGGGTATCATTTAGGTAGAAGAAATTGGTTGTGCTTGACTTCGCTTCGACTACACCATATCCTACGCTAAAAAAACATTGGGGGCATCCAGATGGAGCCTACGTTATCCATTGTGATTCCGATTTACAACGAGGTGACAAGCCTAAAAGAACTGTTGCAGCAGGTTGTCGGCGTTGAAATCGGTATGAAAAAAGAGTTGATTCTCGTCGATGATTTTTCAACAGATGGCACACGTGATATTTTAAAGGAAATTGAAGCGATTCAAGAGGAGTCGGACGAAATACGCACGTACGTCTCAACATCTGAAATACCGCCAAGCCAAGACGCTGCACCTAATAGCGAGGGGCAGGAACCTGCAGGTTCCGTAGAAAGTCTTTCCGAAATCTCTGCTAAAGTCTTCTACCACGATGTGAATAAGGGAAAGGGCGCAACACTCCGCACCGGGTTCCAGCATATCACCGGTGAAATTACCCTCATCCAAGATGCCGACTTGGAATATGATCCCATGGATTACCCCAAATTGCTGCAGCCTATCCTTACTGGCGATGCCGATGTCGTATACGGTTCTCGGTTTATGGAGGGCAGGCAAATAGGATTGTTACGGAGTTACCTTGCAAACCAATTTCTCACAACCCTTGCGAACATTGTTAACGGCACACGACTTACCGATATGGAAACTTGCTATAAAGTGATACGGACATCGATTCTAAAGGAGATTTCGCTCTATTCTGACAGGTTCGGTTTTGAACCTGAGATTACAGCGAAACTCGCCAAACGGAAGTGCAAGATCGTTGAGGTCCCTATTTCCTACCGCGGCAGAGATTATCATGAAGGGAAAACGGTGAGTTGGAAGGATGGGGTCGCCGCGATTTTCCATATTCTCCGCTTCCGATTCTTTTCATAGACGACTAACGCACCGCGTAAAGATATGCACAATTTGCAGGATTTGCTTAAAAAGGTAGATGCCATTCTAAACTCGGTTAATGCAGAGGAACCGATACAAGACTGCCAACTGCCCACAGATCCCCTTCTTGAAGCACTCAGCAACCACTTCGGTTATACATCCTTCCGCAATGGACAACGCGAAATTATTGAGGCGATTTTAGATGGCGAAAACGTGTTTGCCGTATTCCCAACCGGACATGGGAAATCGTTGTGCTATCAACTTCCTGCTCTAATGCTCGATGGCATAACGGTCGTAATCACTCCGCTCATCTCATTAATGAAGGATCAGGTAGATGCCTTACGCCACCAAGGAATTGATACAGTTTCGTTCATAAACAGTACACAGACATGGGATGAATATCAGAATGAATTGGCGCGCTTGAGACGAAACGAGATAAAACTCCTCTATATATCCCCAGAACGTCTCCGAAGCCGTCGGTTTTTGGATATCCTGAATGCGTTTCCTATTTCACTGTTCGTTGTAGATGAAGCACACTGTATCTCACAATGGGGACGCGATTTCCGCCCTGCCTATTTGTCGCTCAAAGATACCATTGATGTACTCCAACCGCGTGTCATCTCGCTTTTCACGGCAACAGCCCCGCCGGAAATCCAAGAAGATGTACTCAGTGTGCTAAATATACCGACACCTCGTACCCTCACACAAGGGATCGAGCGTCCCAATTTGAAATTGATCGTCCAGCAGAACGAAGATGACGATCAGAAATATCAGCGACTCGAAAAGTTTCTCACCGATCAAGATCCAAATCTTTCAATGGCACAACTCGGAAACCTGAAAACTTCGCCGAAGAACGGGATCATTTATGCTGGGCGACGACGCGAGACCGAAGAGATCGCTAACTTCCTCCAACGGCGCGGATTCCGAGCTGATTTCTATCACGCTGGACTTGAACCTCATGAACGCACACGCGTGCAAGAAGCCTTTTTTGACAACAGTGGGAACGGATTAGATATCGTTGTTGCCACAAACGCCTTCGGTATGGGTATTGATAAACCGGACATCCGATACATTGTGCATTGGACACTTACCGGCACCCTTGAGGAATACTGCCAAGAAGTCGGCAGGGCAGGTAGAGATGGGAAAGACGCGCTCTGTGTTCTGCTTTTCTGCCACGATGACCGTGGATTGCATGAGTGGTTTATTAAGGAAAGCGCGCCGGATAAGCAATCCTTGCTGAAACTCTTAAGGGTCATTGAGAATTTCAAAGGAAGCGGTAAGTATCGTACCATTTCCAGCGAGGAGTTGGAGTGGATGAGCGGGTCTAAAGGAACAAAGGTCCTCGGCTGCCTCAGTTATCTTGAGAAACTCGGGTTCTTGAAGCGATGGTATAACGTACCATCTCAACTCTCTGTGAGATTCCGTGGCCCTTGGATTGAAGAAACTAAGCCATCAGATACCGAGCAGCGGCACTTGCTTAGTATCTTGCGAGGTGGAAACGGGAGGACTGTTCTGGAATTGTCTGAAACAATCGGACTAAATCCGAAGGCGGTCATGGAACAACTCGCCGAACTTCAGAGTGATGGTTATATTCAGTACTGGGGACAGGAAGACTTGCTCCTTATTGAACTGTGTGAGGACAGCGAACTCCTCAGCACACTAACAGACGAACAGATTGCAGTCGGCGATTATGTCCACCGAAAACGGATCAAGATCGATCAGATGATCTTTTATGCATTGGAAGCGACCTGCCGGGTGCGCGTAATTCGAGACTATTTTGGCGAACCTGTTGATGACAATTACCAATGTGGGACATGTGATTTGTGTCAGACACAAGCCGTCAGCGATCAGCCATCAGCAGTCAGCCATTAACGAGTGTTGCCTCTACAAAACAGAGCCTACGATCCCATCATCTCCGAACCAGTGCTACTTAATTTTCGGTGCGGATTGCATCAATCGGTGAAAGCCGCGCCGCTTGCATCGCCGGATAGACACCGAAAGTAATACCCATAAAAATTGAAAAGATAACAGCAGTCGTTATCCACGGTAAAGAGAGCACAACGGGCCACTCTGGCACAACCTTTACAATACGAACGGCAAGTCGTGTCATGCCCTGTGCCGCGACCCAACCCCCCGCAATACCAAGCACACCACCGCACAAACAGAGACAGATCGATTCTGTCAAAAATTGCCAGAAGATGTGAATCCGTTTCGCTCCTATCGATTTCCGTAAACCTATTTCCCGTGTTTTCTCGCCGACGGAGACGAGGCAGATATTCATGATGCCGATGCCACTCACAAAGAGTGAAAAGCCAGCAATGCTCCCCAAAGTGATTTTTATCACCTTTTCGATATGCTCAAGTCGCCTTGCTGTCCATTTTGCTATCCAATATCCGATAAAGTCATCTTTCCCTCGGTGTCTTTTACGTAGAATCTGCTTGACTGAATCAATGATGCTTTCAATCTCCGCACCTTTTTCAAAAAAGACGACCATGTCTTCAAGATAACGGGTGCCTGTGATCCGTTGCTGATACGTTGTTAGCGGCACACATAAGGCATCATCTAAAGAATACCACCCGAAACTGAGGCTACGCCCCTTTTTTTTCATTATCCCTACAACCCGTAACCTCACCGTTGCGCCCCGCCAATGATACCGAATCTTTACCTCTTGTCCAATTGCGGATTCCTCTCCAAACAGTTCAACAGCGGTATCGGCACCGAGGACACACACCTGCTTTGCGTTTTCGATATCGCCCTCCGAAAGGAATCTGCCCGCTTGTAACTCCCATTTCATGCCGCGTGCGTAGTCTGCGGTAACACCTTCCAGAAGCGGTCTCGCTTGATTTCCGTTACGACTCGTAACGAAAGTTGAATAGCCTTCGTGTTTGGGCAGGACATATAGAACATTCGGGCATTCTGCCTCAATAGCAAGAGCGTCCTCAAGGGTATACCGTTCAGTCGTCCGCCGAACCAACCGTCGGCGTTTCCAAATAGAGGTCCGGGTCCACAACTGGACTTGGTTTGCGCCGCCGAGTGTTTCAATATCTCGAGCGATGATAAGTTTCGCACCGTCGCCGATTGCCATCATGCACAGCACGCTGGCAATCCCGATAAAGATACCGAGAATGGATAAACTGGCGCGGAGTTTATTTTGAGCAAGGTGCGCAATACCTGCGCGGATAGCGTCGCGTAGTTTCATCTCATTTAATTTTCACTGCGGAGTGCGTCAATCGGTGAAAGCCACGCCGCCCGCATCGCCGGGTAGACACCGAAACTGATTCCCATGAACAGTGAGAAGATAACAGAAGTAACTATCCACTGTAAAGAGAGGACAACGGGCCATTCCGGTACAATCGGCACGATGCGAACAGCGAGTCGCGCCATGCCGTGCCCTGCCACCCAACCTCCTGCAATGCCGAGCACGCCACCACATAAACAGAGACAGATCGATTCCGTCAAGAACTGCCAGAAAACGTGAATCTGTTTCGCTCCTACCGATTTCCGCAAGCCTATCTCCCGCGTCTTCTCACCGACAGAAACAAGACAGATGTTCATAATACCTATACCACTCACAAACAACGAGAAACCCGCAATGCTCCCCAAAGCAATTTTTATCACTCTTTGGATATGCTCAAGTCGTTTCACGCCTCCCGTGGGTACCCAATGACGGACAAAATCATCTCTGTTCTGGTGTTTTCTGCGAATCACAGCGCGTGCCGAAGCAATAATTGCGGACTTATCTACATCCTTCTCGGTGAAAATCGTAATACGTTCTATATAGTCATAGCCTGAAATCCGCTGTTGGTGTGTCGTCAATGGTACACAGACAACATCATCAAGGGTCCATGTAGAGCCAACCCCTATGCCCTTTACTGCCATCACACCTATAACACGCGCCCTGGTAGATGCGTACCAATAACGATATTTAATATTTACCTCTTTTCCAATCGGAGATGTCTCTCCAAACAATTCAGTGGCAACATTGTTCCCCAGTACACAGACTTGCAGGGCTTGTGTTACATCGCTTTCAGAGATAAATCTGCCTTCTTGAACGCTCCAGTGCATTCCGTGTGCATAGTCTGCTGTTACACCTTCCAGAATAGGTCGCGCTTGTCTGCCGTCTCGGTTGGTAATGAGAATACGGTAACTTTCATTTTTCGGCAAGACGTATCGGATATTAGGCACCTCAGCTTCAATCGCGAGCGCATCTTCAAATTTGAGACGCTCCGTTATGCGGTGCCAGCGTCCCCTACGAAAAACACCATAGTTGTTTCGGAGTTGCACTTGGTCAACCCCACCGAGCGTTTCAATCCTATCAGAGATGATCTTCTTCGCGCCATCACCGATTGCCATCATGCACAGCACACTGGCAATCCCAATAAAGATACCGAGAATGGATAAACCGGCACGGAGCTTATTTTCAGCAAGATGCACAATACCTGCGTGGATAGCGTCACGAAATTTCATTGTTATGGCTTTCCGTTTTCGGCTGTCAGTTGTCAGTTGTCGGTGGGACGACGTGTAGCAGTTGCAAACGTTTTGCCCGCCACAAACCCTTTTAACCGAAAACCGAAGACCAAGAACCGATAATCACTTATACGGATATTTGGATGCACTTTCAACAAGTTAACTCAAGCACTGATTTAAAAGCGGACAGATGTTTAAACCTCGTTTTTACCTGAAAATTCACTAATTTTGAAGTTGAACCCACGTTTTAAAGAGGCGGAATTTTAACAAAAAGGCTTAAAAAAATGAATACTCAAATGATTTCAATATCTGAGGATTTCTGAGGGGTATATAGAACGGAAGGAGACAGATGGAAGGACAAGTTTAAATTTCAAGGCGATCTACAGTGTCGGCAGAGCGAAGATTACTAAGTGCCTCCGCATAGACCTGCCGGAGTGGAATACTGTTCTGTTCCGCAAGCCGTTTGCAGTCCTCATATTCGGGAACGGTCTTGATAAGAGCATCATTGAGATATCCACGTTTCGCTTGGATTGTTCCCCACTGCGTCTCAACTTGGGTAAAATCGCGACGCAGTTTGACCCGATTAGCGGAAGAGAGTCTAACACCAAAGGTCGTAGTTTCGGTGAGAAGGAGTTCAATAAGTTCGTCGCGATGTGTCGTCGGACAGAGTACAGTGATCTGCGTCGCGGGTCTGCCCTTTTTCATGAAGGTCGGTGTGAGAAAAACATCAAGCGCACCGTGTTCAAAGAGCTGGGAGGTGACGTAACCCGTAATTTCTGGCGACATGTCGTCTACATTGGTCTCAATGATGTCCACACTATCAGTTTCGGCGTGATGGTGTGTCGCTTGTGAGTCGCTGGTTGACGTTTTTTCACCGAGACAGAGTCGCAAGAGATTCGGACGCTGTTCAAGGTCGCGGGTACCGGCACCATATCCAACGCGGTCCAGCCGCATTTGTGGCATGACCCCGAATTCCTGAGAGAGGGTCGTAATAAGTGCCGCACCAGTCGGTGTTACCAATTCTTTGGGGAGGTCGGTTTGGTGAATCGGCACGCCTTTTAAGAGTTCCATCGTCCCAGGGACAGGAACGGGCATAAGTCCGTGTGCACATCGGACAAAACCTCTGCCGAGAGAGAGTGGTGAGGCGTAAACAGCATCAACGTCCAGATGTGCCAAACCGATGACGGAACCGACGATGTCCACAATTGAATCGATCCCGCTCACCTCGTGGAGGTGAACCTTCGTTTTGGTCGTATTGTGAACCTTCGCTTCCGCCTCAGCAAGCCGATCAAAGACACATTTCGCGGTATCCCGAACCTCCGCATCCAAATCGCTGTCGTCTAACAATTTGAAAATGTCAGAGAGGTGGCGACTCGGTCCATGCTCATGATGATGCGCATGTCCATGATCGTGTGAATGATGTGAATCCGCGTGTGAAGTGTGTGCCGGATGCACCCCTACGATGGCTCGGGTCCCCGTAATACCGTGTTTCGTGGCTTTCTCAAAGTGTAGACTGAACTCAGCATCCAATTTGAGCGGTACCAGTCCATCTGTGACTATTTCCGGGGGCACACCCGCATCAACAAGAGCACCAAGTGTCATATCACCACTGATGCCTGAAAAACAGTCGAAATACGCGATCTTCAACGTAGTTTACTCCATTCGCGAGCACGCTGCTTAAAAATCCTGAAGCAACTCTTGCAGCAACTCCTTTGAATCATGCCGTTTGAGTTTGACAATGGCTTCAGTTTCGATCTGCCGTACGCGCTCCCGACTAATCCTGAGTTTGTTTCCGATGTCCGCCAAGGTGTACTCGGTGCCATCCATTAAGCCGTATCGCAGGATGATCACCTGTGTCTCACGAGGGTTGAGCGTGCGGTTGAGAACCTCTGTAATAGCCTCGACTTTGGCGTAATCCAACAGGTAATTTTCTGGTGTAATTTGAGATTGATCCGGAATCAGTTCAGAAAATGAGCCGTCCGGCGAGTCTTCATTAATCGGTGCATCGAGCGGTACAGGATCCCTTGTGGCATTAAAAATTTCGGAAACCTTTTTCTCTGTCAGTTCAACCGCTTTTGCAATTTCAGTTGTGGTCGGTTCGCGTCCGAGTTGCGCTGTCAAATCTGATTGTGCCTGCTTAATCGCGCGGCGGGCTTCGCCGATATAGCATGGCACGCGAATCATCTGTCCTTGCTGATCAAGGGCGCGCTTGATCGACTGCATAATCCACCATGTCGCATAAGTGCTAAATCGGAATCGCAGGGTGTGATCAAACTTATCCACGGCGCGCATCAATCCGAGGCTACCTTCCTGCATCAAGTCAAGGAATGTTAACGATGTTTTGCTGAAGTGGTGTTGCTTGGCAATACTGGCAACGAGGCGAAGATTCGCTTCCACAATTTTTAGTTTCGTTCCGTGTGTGACTTGGTCCGCTGTTTCCAGTTGCTCTGCCAACCACTTGATATGTGCAAATTCGCTTCGAACATCCTCAAGGACGAACCGGAGTGTGTGTGGATTGCGAGTAGCAGTCCGCTCCGGCAACATGGCAGCGGGGACCTCCTCTAAGAGCATTTGAATCTCATGACGAATGACATCAAACTCCTGAAAAACCTCGAATTCCTGCGCCTCGTCAAAAGACGTTGCCGTGATACGAGAGAAATCAGGCACCGGAAGCGTTTCTACAACAGGTATTTCCTCTTGTCGCTGCTGCGATTTCGCTGTCTTTTTCCTAAAAGTGCTGATGCTGCTGCGAATCGTTTTGCGGGCGTGCGTCCGGAATTCCGTGCCGCGTTTCGTGTCGTTATCATCAATAGCTTTCAGGAGACCGAGGCTGCCTACCTGCATCAATTCGGACGATGAAGGGGTGTCAACGTATTTTTCAAGAAGATGTAGGTTACTTTCAAAAATTCGCCACCGTGTCTGCTCCAACAAATTTGCCTTTTCCTCTAATTTCTCTAATAAAACGCCAAGTGCTTGGACTTCTGAGCGGACCTGGTTTATAATTAACCCGTGTTCTGATTGTGCCGGTTCTAATTTCTCGCTGCTGTTTGAAGTCTTGTTCTCAGGAATTTCAAGTGATACTAACATCCAATCCGGGAATTGATTTAACAGGTTGGTAAATGTCCGGAGACCTTCTTGGTATTTTTCAAATAGGGCAGTCTCTTGCTCTGGTTCTAACAAAGGTGTCTTCGCTATCTTTTGTAGGTACGCGAACGTCTCATCTCTTGGTGATTCAGTTGGATTTTCCTCCCGCTCTTCATCCTCTGCCAAAAATTCAGATTCCATTGCGTGCATTGGGTAATAGTTTTTCATTTCCGCACCTCTCACTGCAACCTCGATCTCCCGAACGAGGTGTTTTTTATGGTTAATTTACACAGCATAATTTACACAGCATAATTATCAAAAAAGGTTTAACTTTTTATTCTGTATATGGTATGCTATTAGATATAATATACTCGATATTTTCTTAATAATACTATTGGCTTGGCTTGCAAGCGACCCTAAAACACCGTATGACGATTGGAGGCAGTTAATGGCTCAACTTACACAAAATGAGATAGTTAAAAAGCATCAAGCCGGTGAATCTTTTTCTGGCGAAAATCTCGCAAACCTAAATTTAGCGAATCAATCCTTCGCCGGTATTGATTTGTCGGAAGCAGATCTCAGCGGTGCCGACCTACGGAACTCGGATTTAACGGAGGCAAATCTAAACGATGCGAATCTCACCGGTGCGAATCTATCTGGTGCTATTCTACATCGGACCTATCTTGTCGGCTCTAATTTAACGGATACAAATCTTGAAGAAGCGAATCTACAGGGCGCGTTTCTCAGCGGGAGTCTACTCTGCGGAACAAACTTTCGGCGTGCCGATTTGCGGCGGGCAACGCTTGGCTGTCCACATTGCGAAGTGCCCGGACCTTTCGGTTCGCTCACCAGTTTTGAGAACGCGAACCTCGAAGAGGCGATTTTCGGTGAAATCAAACTGAGAGGCATCGTCTTGCTCGGCGCCAATTTCAAAGGGGCATATCTATACGAGGTTGACCTTTCCGAAGCCGTCTATCGCGAAGCCGATCTTGAAGGTGCTATCACCAAAAAAGGACGGAATTAAGCCTTTGATCCTTCTATTTTCCTCACAGTGCCGACTATCGATTTTATTTCCGTATAGTCTCGATTTTCCGAATGTCGCTGCTATTTGGAGGTCGAGCCTGCAAAAAGTTGAATACGACTTACCGCGTTTTTCTATTATATGTGACGTTAACATACCTCAAGAGGTTTACCTAAATTGCATTTTTTTCACGGTTTTCGATTAATTTTCTAAGGTTTAAACGATTTAGCGCAAACTTCTATAGACAGGTGCCTGCTGGATAGGAAAGTCGGTGTGGAAGGCAGAGGAAAAGCAAATTATACCTCAATTTCCGCCTAAGGCATTGATAACGCGTTAGCCAACGTCGTCGCAGACTACATCCGCAATGACAGGAAACGTGAGGTTAATTGAACTGCATTGCGCACAGTTGTTGATACAACCCCCCTTTTGCTAAGAGTGTTTCGTGTGTTCCCGTTTCCAGAATCTCTCCATCCTTGATAACGAGAATCTTGTCAGCACGGGCGACGGTTGAGAGTCGATGCGCTATGATAAAACTGGTTCTCCCTTCCATCAAGTTTACCAATGACTCTTGAATGAGTGCTTCAGACTGTGTATCCAATGAAGATGTCGCTTCATCCAACACGAGAATTGGCGCGTCTTTTAGGAGTGCCCGCGCAATGGACAAGCGTTGCTGCTCGCCTCCAGAAAGTTTCATGCCCGCTTCCCCTATTGGCGTAGCATATCCGTCAGGGGTCTTCGTAATAAACGCGTGCGCATTTGCCCTTTTTGCTGCCGTAATAATCTCCTCCTCAGTAGCATCAGGGCATCCGTAACTAATGTTTTCCAAAATCGTCCCATCAAAGAGGAATGTATCCTGTGGGACAAGTGCTATGTTTTGCCGCAACGACTCCAAATTTACTTCCAAAATAGGAACACCATCAATCAAAATCTTTCCAGAACTGACTTCATAGAAACGGAGTAATAGGTTGAGAAGCGTCGTCTTTCCACTGCCGCTGGGTCCGACAAGCGCGACAACTTCCCCCGGCTTTGCCTCAAAAGTTACGTTTTTAATAACAGACTCTGGTATTGTCTGTCCATTCTCCATGTTTGCCACTGAAGGCTGCGTGTAGGTGAAGGAAATGTTCTGGAATGTAACGGCACCGCGAACATCTTGCAGTTCGATATCTTCCTCCACTTTTTCCGTATCAAGATTGCGTCTACCTTTCGGCTCGCGCGTTTCCGGTCCGAAATCAAGAAGATAAAAAATTCGTTCCGCAGAGGCGAGGCATTGTTGTAAAGCACTATTAACATTACCAATCGTCTTAATCGGCTTGAACATGTAGCTTACCATCCCAATATAACTCATAAACCACCCTATAGAAAGCTGTCCACTAATCACTCGCCAGCAGCATAACCCAAAAACCGTCGCGATCCCGATGGCACCCAACCATTCAATCATAGGAGGCAGAAATGCCGCGAAACGTGCCCGCCGAATCGCTGAGCGGTATTGGTTCCAGTTAAGGGTTCGGAAACGTTCCGCTTCCTTCCGTTCAGATGTAAAACTTTTGATAATCTTGATGCCGGAAAAAGTCTCTTTGAGTTGCGAATAGATGTCTGCACTCTGTTGCTGAATCTCTGTACTGGCACCACGAATTCGCCTGCCAATAGACGTAATCAAATAAGCGAGCAGCGGGAGAAACAATAAAACAAAAAGAGTAAGTTTGAAACTGGTGATTAGCATCGCAGAGACAAAAAAGACAACAAGAACAACAGCACGTATAATCCCTGCCATCGCAGCAACAAGCGTCTGCCACACTCGAACATCTTCCGTGATACGTGTCATGAGGTCGCCGGTGCGTTCTTCGCGTAAAACACCTAACGGGGCAGAAACAATTCGCTGGTAGAGGGCATCCCGTAGCCGAAAAGCGAGTTTATGCCCGACACGCGCCATCACATAATCGTTGCCGTAAACAAAAAAACCTTTGATGAAAACGAGAGCAAGCATTCCACCAAGTAGCCATAGAAAGTATCTAAGCGCGTCGCCAGCATCTGCTAATACAACCGCAAAACCATCGAAAGCGAACATGCCGTCGCTCCCTTCGCGCTGAAAGTACCGGACAGATACAGGTTCATCAAACGAATTACCACTGACGACTTTGAGCGCGTTAACCGCATCATGCAAAATAAGTTGAAGAATGCCGAAGTCGCATACAGCACCTACCAAGGCGAAAACCATTGCAAGGAAAATAGAACCCGTGTACGGTGTGTGATACCGCACAAATCGCATAAAAGTCTGGTTTTTTGCTTGCAGCTTCAACACCCCCTTAGCTTATATTTTGTAAGTGCCAAATTGGATGGCACACGCCTGTTTCACGGCATCAGTCTTGCTACGAATCCTGAATTCTCGCTTTTGGAAATCGATATCTTCGATAATCCCGATGGCATAGGTGTTACCGGATCCAGGACCAATTAATCCAATCAGGCGGCGTTCAAAGTAAGCGCGGACTTCCACCGTAACGCGCGTTAAACTTAAATAGTTTTTAATATGGATAATAACCGCCTTGGAAAGAGGGTTTGACGCAATGAGGCACAAAGTGCGGTGTCCCCATTCAGCGTGGTAAACTTCCGTTTCTGAGAGTCCGGAGAGGATTTCTAACTCCTTCTCATTTGCGATTCGTCCGATGAAGAAGGGAGTGCGTCCACCGCGAATCTGTTCAAAGGGGAGTTGTTGGACGGTGCTCTCAGAAAAGTAAGCATCAAATTGGGCTTTTCGATATCGACTACGCGCATTACTACCTTTGGATCGCACATTCCCGTCTGGACGCAAGTGGTGGATATTGAGCCAATCCTGTTGACTGTAGCAAGCCGTTATCTGATCCAATTCACCGGAACGGCCAATGCATATCGTATGGTTCGGTCTAATGAGTTCAATTTTGTGCTGTTTGAGAATAACAGCAGATCTATCATGAATATAACCCGTCGTGTCAATAATAATAAACTCAGCATCCGCTTCACGGGCACTATCTACCATCAAGTATGTTCCTGTTAAAACCTCAAGATAGTGTCCTCGCGGCGACAAATCCCCGACAAAGTATAGCTCGTCAGCCGTGCCATTAAATTGGACAGTGGAGTTTTCCGGGACAAAGGATTTCATACCGATTGTCGTGGGCGGACCGATTCGGGATTGTCCGACATCTGCATCCACCAAAGCGGTTTTCAACCCTCGAGCAAGCGCAAAATCAGCCAAAAAACGGCAAAAGGTCGATTTTCCGACATCAGTTGACCCGATCACAAGTACAACCTGTTGAGGCTTAACAATGCGACTCGCAAGTTTTTGCCAGTGTTGGTTAACTTGATACGTGCCGTCCATCTTTTGCCTCGTAGTAGGGGTTGGGTAACCCAACCCCCTACAGATTTTCCATTGACGGTTTGGAGAATCTGCCCGCACGCCGCTGGCGAGGTTTAAAACCTCGCCAGCAAAGGACGCTGCGTAAGTTCTGTCTAATTGCCAAGGTGCATTTGGTAACGAAAGGTGACACCGGGGAGGGTGAACATTTCATCCAAGGGCGGCATCTGTTTAATTCCGACGAGTTGTTCAAACAGTGATGTCTTTTTTTCTCTACGGACCACCTTGGGTTTGCCCTCAATATCTGCCATCTTCGCAGCGATTTCAATCGCGTCAGGGAGGTTACCGAGTTGGTCCAGCAGTTTTGAATCTAACGCCTGTTTTCCAGAAAAAATTCGTCCGTCTGCGAGTTCAACAACTTCGTCCCGTGTTAAGAGATCCCCTCGTTCCTCAAAGATTGTATCCACGAATTGATTATAAACATCATCCACAGTAGATTGGAGCACTGCCTGTTCCTGCTCTGTCAACTCTCGGAAGGGCGAACCTGTATCCTTAAAATCACCACTCTTGATAACCTTATGTCCCAAGCCGACTTTATCGTACAAACCCTTCAGCTGTGTAAACTGCATGATAACACCGATGCTACCCGTCAACGTGCCAGGATTTGCGACAATTGTGTCAGCGGCACACGCAATATAGTAACCGCCGGATGCTGCACTCCCTCCCATTGAAGCGACTATCGGTTTCTCTATCTTCTTCAATTCACTGTAAATTTCTTGGACCGGGGCAACACTACCACCCGGAGAGTCGATTCTGACGACAATTGCTTTGATACTCTGATCATCGCGGTAGGTGTGAAGTAGTTTAATCGTTGCATCTGAGCGAGAGATTATACCTCTAATGTCTATCACTGCGACCTTCTGTCCGATTGATGTGCTACCGCCGCCTATTGAACGTAGAATCAGCAGTAAGAAGAACAGCGCAATGATGCTTCCTAAGATAATGTAAACACGTTTCTTTTTCATTTTTTAATGGGATTTCACTCCGGTGCACTTTTGGCAACATTGAGCAGTAGTCATCGGCTATCAGCAAAGAAGCGTTTGATTCAATGAGAAACCTCTTTTACTGATTGCTGACTGCTGACTGCTGATAACTATTAAGACAAAAGGTTATTCAGAACGGCGCGATGTAAAAATGACGACCCAAAAAGTCTTTAGCAACCAGCCTATATCAGTGGTGATACTCTGTGTGGCAACATAGCGAAGATCCAAGGCGAGTTTTTTCGGCATTAATTCCGTTATGTAGTAATGTTCCACATCGGCTTGTCCTTTTAATTTTTCCTCTTCATCGCGATTCGCAAGTTGTGAGGGACCCGTCATCCCTGGCTTCACCTGCAGTACCTGTTTCTGAGTCTCCGTGTAGTGTTTAACGTAGTCAGGGGTCTCCGGGCGCGGTCCGATGAGACTCATCTCTCCTTTGATAACGTTGATTAAGTTGGGGAGTTCATCCAGTTTTGTCCATCTCAAGAACCTACCGATGGTTGTAATTCGTGCGTCTCTATAGGTTGTCAAACCGCCGCCAAGCGTATCCGCGTTCACTACCATACTTCTGAACTTATACATTTCAAAGATGACTTCACCTCTGCCAACCCGTTTTGCTTTGTAGAACACAGGTCCCTTTGACTGCAGCTTGGCAAGCAGCATGCCAACTAAAAAAAGGGGGGATAGCAGCAAGAATCCAATAGTCGCGAACAAGATATCAAACGTCCGTTTTGCCAAGGTGCGTTTGGGCTTTATAATATCTTGAGTGCCTACGGTTAAACGCTTGGTATAGACCATGCAATTACCTTACCTGATAGAACTAACGGCGATTCGCACTGGCTATCTTCGTTTCCGTGGGGAACTGAATAATCTCAGACGTACTATCTACGCCGCTTTCCTCTGTCAAGAACGTGCGGTTTGGCTGATATGTTGGGACCAATTCTTGGAATTTGGATACAATGCCTTCGGAATCTAACGCATCCGCGAGTTGTGAGAGTTCTTCAATCTGAGAGAGAAGTTGGCGTTCCTCTATCTCTTCCATTTGTGCAACGAAGATACGTTGGTGCTTTGTTGCTGTAACACCTTCTTGTGGTGTCAAGAGTTCTTCATACAATTTTTCACCAGGTTCTAAACCTGTGAATGCGATCTTGATGTCTCTGTCTACCTCAAGTCCAGAGAGCCGAATGAGGTCTTGGGCGAGGTCAAGAATCTTAATCGGGTCCCCCATATCTAACATCAGAATTTCGCCACCATTGCCCATAGCACCCGCTTGGATAAGGAGTTGCACAGCTTCTGGAATCGTCATAAAATAGCGGGTTGCTTCGCGGTGTGTAACAGTGACGGGTCCCCCTTTGGCGATCTGACGTTTGAAATTGGGAATCACGCTTGCGCGACTTCCAATAACGTTTCCGAAGCGCACAGAGATAAACTTTGTTCCGTTCTGTCTCGCTTTACATTGAATCAATTTCTCCGTCACACGTTTGGAAGCACCATAGACACTCGTCGGATTCACCGCTTTATCGGATGAAACGAGGATAAACGCCTCCACTTTGTGTTTGATAGCAGCATCAATCAGGTTTTGGGTGCCGAGGATGTTGTTCTTGACGGCTTCGTCCGGATGATTTTCCATGAACTTGACGTGCTTGTGCGCAGCGGCGTGGAAAATAATATGAGGACGGTATTTACGCGTAATTTGTGAAACTTTGGCGTTATCTCGAATGTCACCGATAACTAAAGCACGATTAAGCTCCGGTTCAGATTCGCGGAGTTCTATGTCCGTGTGGTAAATGCTGTTTTCACCCCGTCCGAAAAGGATAAGCAGTTCCGGGTTTAATTTCGCCACTTGACGACAGAGCTCAGAACCGATTGAACCCCCTGCACCCGTTACCATCACGCGTTTACCGGAGAGATATTTTGAGACTTCAGCGATGTTCATTTGTGAAGTAGAGCGATTCAATAGATCTTCAAATCGAACCTCCCGGATCTGATTGACACTGGCTCTCCCTTCAAGGATCGCGTGAATATTGGGAACGATTTTAAATTGACAGCCCCGATATTCGCACTGCCGAATAATATCGCGGATCTTACCACCCGGTGCTGACGGGATAGCGATGACAACCTCATCAATCTCACGCTTTCGAGCAATATAGGTTAGGTCACGGGTCGTACCGAGTACTTCAAGCCCCGCAACACTTCTACCAACTTTATGTGGCGCATCATCAATAAAACCTATTGGAACATACCCTTTCTCAGGATGATTTCTCAGTGAGCGCACCACACCGATGCCTGTTTCACCCGCACCCACAATGAGTACTTTTGTTGGGGGCTTTCGCGTCGTCAATCGCGATTGAGAGCTCGTTTTTGCTAAATCTATGTGCCTTTGGGAGTTCTGACTTACAGAGCGTCCATCTCCCTGAAGGATTTGGGCAGAGAACTTGGTAAATCCGATAAGTGCGAAGTTATAAAATCCATCAATTAAGAATAGGACCCAAGCGATTTTCAGGAGCATCGAAAGCCCAATAAGCCCTACAGTCGCTACGATCATTGCGGTGGCTAATGTGCGAAATTCCTTTACAGAGGCATACTTCCATATCGGCTTGTACAGGTTGAAAGCCAGCAGCAGACCGACGCGGACTATCGTGACGACAGCGGCGGCACCAATGCCGACAAGATGCTGAGGCTGGAATGGGGATGTGTCCGCACTTTGCAATAGAGCGGAGAGCCAGGTGGATTGTTCTAATAGGTCAAGACCGAATTGTCGGCTGGTCAGATAAGCGAATAGAAACGCGATATTGACGAGAAGTACATCAATAATAACTGTAAAACTCCACTTTATTTTCGGTTTATCCATATTCCCTCCTCAAGAAATTTTTTGACTATTGGGATTTTCGCTCAGTTTTTTCTCTTATCAAAAGTGTCGAAAACCGGATACCGCTTAGAGATAAGTACCTTTTCAGTTATAATTACGAGTCTTCTTTCAATTTCGGTACATGAACTGCTTGCGTGTAAACATGCTTTAAGCGATCACCAATAGCCTCCCAACTGTAATTGGTTTCGACGCGCGTTCTGGCAGTTCGCGCAAGTCTTTCCCGCAAATGCTCGTCATTGAGCAAATGAACCACGTTTTCAGCAAAGTCGGTGGGTGTGTCAGCGACGAGCAATTCCTTGCCAATGTCTGCCTCCAACCCCATTGCACCCACAGGAGTTGTAACGACAGGCACGCCCATTGCCATCGCCTCTAAATTTTTGGTTTGTATGCCCGACCCAGCCCGTAAAGGCGCAACAAAGACTGACGCTTTTTCAAAATAGGGACGGACATCCGGTACATAGCCTGTAACAACGACACCATCCTGTGCCTCAAGCCGCTTTACCGGATCCGATGGATGATTGCCTACTATGTAAAACTCCGCCTGCGGATGCTGTTCTCGAATGCGCGGGAATATCTCATTGCAGAAATAGATCGCGGCATCTGCGTTAGGAAAATAGTTCATTGTCCCCGTAAAGAGCAGCGACGGCGCGGATTGAACTGTAGACTTTGGTTGAAAATAGTCAAGATCAACCCCCATCGGGACTATCGACAAATTGAGATTGTTATCTTGTTTCAAGAGATAGTCACGATCGAAGCGGGCAACAACGGTGCCACAGTCAAAAGCCTTCATAATATCGACTTCGTAACGCCGCACCCGATTTTCCTCCAATTTTACCAAAAAACGTTTTGGAGTGCAATCTAATTTAATTTTCGCGAGCCAAGGATTGCTTTCAAGTTCCGCCCGTCGGCTGAGATTCAATGCCAACGAATCACACAAGTCTAAGACTTTGACAGGTCCCTGTACCGCTGCCACGTATTGTCCCATCCGAAATAGGTGTGCGTGAATCAACTCGAAATCCTCTTGTTCGAGGAGTTCGTCAATCTTCCGTTGCATCTGTGGCGCGTACCAATAATGCAGCTGAAGCGGACGACGCGATAAGCAGTGGAACCCTGTATTCATAAGGGCGAAAGAACGGTGGAAACGCACCCACTCTACACGTTCACAAAAAGGTTCTAAATGCTTCGCTGATTCAATATCGCTCTCAGATTCAGCAAAATAAACGACGGTTACGGCATGTTCTTCCGAAAGCTGCTTGATAAAGTTGTATGACCGGATCCGATCGCCTCGATGCGGTGGATACGGACACCGGAGGCTTAAAAATAAAATCTTCATTAACGTAATTCTTCGTCGGGCATCTCTGCTTCATCAATAAGCATGACTGGAATGCCTTCGCGGATTGGGTAGCGACGCTTACACGCACCGACACACACCAGTTTCTGTGCTACTTCATCATGTCTTATCTCGCCTTTACATGCCGGACATGCGAGGATATCAAGTAACGTTTTTGAGAGCGTATATGCGTTTTCCGAATTCAAAGCGATTCTCCTTACGTACCAATTGAATGCCTCTGAAGGCTCCATAGTGCAGTATTATTAAGCACCATGGCATCTCTTGTATTTCTTACCACTTCCGCAAGGGCACGGAGCATTTCTGCCAACCTTAGGCATGTTTCCCATTGCCTGTTGTGAAGCAAATTCAGCATCACCAGGAGCTGCGGCTGCACGCCTACCTTGAGGACTCCTCTGCTGTGGTCTACGCTGTCTTCCAGCTCGCTGACTGGGGGCGCGGCGTGGTGCTTCAGTATTAACACGAGATTTGAAGATAAACTCACTGACCTGTTCCTCAATTTGTTGATACATACTCTCAAAAACAGCGAGTGCCTCGTTTTTGAAAACGACAATCGGATCTTTACCCCCGTATCCTGCACCAAATCGAATACCTTCCTCAATATAGTCGATGTTATGGAGATGTTCCTTCCAATGATCATCAATCCTGTCCAAAAGGAGCAAGCGTTCAAGGACGCGCATCATCTCCGGACCCATTTCGGCTTCACGCGCCGCATAAGCGGCACGCAGCATTTCCAAAGTCTGTTCCTGAATTTCTTCTGGGTCTGCCTGTGCCAAGGGTGCTTTCCAAGTTGGCTCGATGGGGAATGTGCTCGTCAACCACTGCTCGAATCTGTCGGGGGTCTCAAGCGGATCTCCTACTTTTTCTCCCATGTTATCCTCGATTCCATCTCTAACGACTCTATCAATCATCCCCCAAATCGTAGTTTTAAGGGATGCAGGAACCTTGGCATCCTTGTCAGCGAGTGCTGCAAGCCCACCCTCCTCTACTGTGCTTTCGTATTCCGATAATTCTGCTACATCTGTAGCGGAAGTCAAGACGGTATCGCGTAAGGTATAGATAGTGTCACGCTGTGTATCCATAACATCGTCAAACTTGAGGAGGTTTTTGCGGACTTCAAAAAACATCTGTTCAACGCGAGTCTGTGCTTTCTCAATAGATTTCGTAACCCACGGATGTTCTAAGGGAACATCTTCATCCATCCCAACGCGTGTCATCAATCCTTGCAAGCGTTCAGATCCGAATTTCCGCATCAATTCATCTTCAAGAGAGAGATAGAATCGGGATGAACCCGGATCTCCTTGTCTACCGGAACGACCGCGAAGCTGATTGTCGATACGTCGGGACTCATGACGTTCCGTGCCGACGATATGAAGTCCACCAGCGGCTAATACACTCTTTTTGTTTTCTTCGCAAATCGCTTCCGCTTCCGCAAGTGCTGCCTGAAATTCCTCAGACTCCGGGGACAGTGCTTCTGTCTTCGCTTTCTGCTTCCGCAGCGTTTCCATTGCCATACCTTCCGGATTACCGCCGAGAAGAATGTCCACACCCCTACCTGCCATATTTGTTGCGATTGTTACAGCACCGGGGGAACCTGCTTGTGCGATGATATCGGCTTCGCGGGCGTGCTCCTTGGCATTCAAAATCTGATGTCGGATTTTTCGATGTTTGGTTCTGAGCATTTTACTCAGTTTCTCAGAGTTTTCAATCGAAATGGTACCGACGAGTACCGGACGACCCTTTTCGTGCTGTTCGACAATATCCTCTAAGACAGCGTTATATTTTGCGTCCTCAGTCCTATAAATCTGGTCAGCATGATCAGCCCGGATCATAGGTTCGTTAGTTGGGATAACAGAGACCTCTAATCCGTAGATATGCGCGAATTCGTTCGCTTCGGTAGCAGCAGTACCCGTCATACCCGCGAGTTTATCGTATAAGCGGAAGTAGTTTTGGTAGGTAATCTTGGCACCAGTTTCACTTTCCTCCACGACCTTAACGCGTTCCTTCGCCTCAATTGCTTGATGGAGCCCTTCACTGAGCCGTCTACCGATCTGTTTTCGTCCTGTGAATTCGTCAACGAGAAGCACTTCACCGTTTTCGACAAGATAATCGACATCACGTTTATAGAGTTGGTGCGCAGTGAGAGCCTGATTGACGTGATGCACCATAGCGATGTTGGTGTGTTCATAGAGGTTACCTACGCCAAGACGACGCTCGACCTCCTCAACGCCTTCGTCGGTCAGCGTTACACTGCCTCTCGATTTTCCCTGTTGGTCGATTTGAAAATGTTCGCCTTCCCGAAGTTGTGCAACGACGCTGTTAATTTGCCTGTAAAGTTCTGGCGGTTTACCGGAAGGTTCTGAGATGATGAGCGGTGTACGCGATTCATCAATGAGGATGCTGTCAACTTCGTCAAGGATGGCATAGACATGTCCTCGTTGGGTTTTATCTTCAACTGAGAGTGCTTTGTTGTCCCAGAGGTAATCGAACCCAAATTCGCTGTGAACGCCATAAGTGATGTCTGCCTTGTATCCAAGCCTTTTCTGTTCGCGGGGCATTAAGCTAAGTGTTAAACCAACCGAGAGTCCGAGAAAGTTATAAATCTTTCCCATCCATTCCGCATCACGGCGTGCGAGATAGTCATTGACGGTGGCGAGATGTACACCCTTTCCGGTCAGTGCATTCAGATAAACGGCGAGGGTTGAGGTGAGCGTTTTGCCTTCACCGGTGCGCATCTCAGCAATGCTTCCTTGATGGAGCGCAACACCTCCCATGATTTGGACATCATAGTGCCGTTGCTTTAGCGTTCGTACCGCCGCTTCACGAACGACAGCGAAGGCCTCTGGTAAGAGATCATCGAGTGAAGTGCCAGCATCTAACTGTCGACGAAATTCAGGTGTTTTGGATTGCAGTTGTGCATCGGTGAACTTTTTGATTTCTGGTTCGCGTTGGTTGACGGCTTCAACGATGTCGCGAAATTTTTTGACATCTCGGTCTTCTTTACTACCGAAGACTTTGGTTATCACTTTTTGGAACATAATTGCTATCCTATTGAGGCTCCTACTGTGGCACGCTGTGCCAGTAAAGGTGCGAAATTTTATCAGTTCGCTGTTTCTATGGGTTCTGCGTCAGGTGGTACTAACAAATTCTGTCCATCGAGTTTCTTTCTCACAATCGTATAAACTATCGTGTTGCCAGCGGAGGCGATTGAAAACAGGTACGCAATAATCAGTCCGGCACTCATGAGCAGCGTAATCGTCAGAAGAGTTGCGGTCACTGGTGTTGTAACTGTCGCTATTCCTGTTAACGTCGGCATTTGTGTGTTCGTTCCAATATCAAAGACACCAAAATTATTGATATAGGGCAGTGTTGCTAATTTTTCCACAGCCCCACCGAGCCATAAGTTCGCATAGCCCATGAATTGCTGCAGCGTTTCAGTGTGGAGGAAGTGCATCGGGAGCATCACGATCGAAAAGCCAGCAAGGCAAAAGAGTGCCCAGATAGGAACGAAAATGAGTTTGATAAGAAACAACATCGCTTCATAACACACTAACAGCCAAGGTTTGTTCCAAACGATTGCGAATTGCTGATAAATTGTTTCAAAGGCATCGGCACCTGTTGTGGCAACGACAGCTGGCACAAAGAGTAAACTAACACCGAAAACGATTACTATTAACGCCATCAGCACTCCGAGGAAAAAACCGATCGGCATAAGCAGCGAGGTGAGTGCAAGGAACGGTTTTCCGACTGCTGGCAGCTTTCCGATTCCCGCAATACAGAGAGGTATCAACGCGAGAAATATCTGGATGAGAAGTAGACCGATGAACGCACCCAAAACGGATTTCCAATGCCCTTTGAGAAAAGTTACGGCATCGCCGACCGAAAAGAAGAAATCCCCACGAAGTTGTTCAATGGTAATTTTGGAAACCACGGTGCTTGCCAAGAAGAAGATGCATGCAAGACTGACGACTCCTATCCACATAGCGACTTCAGTTATCTGCTCGAGTCCCGCGTCCCTGAACGGAGGGACGGGTAAAAGTCCGTATTTGTTCCAAAAATCCTGTGCGGCAGTGCCACCTACAGTGAAAAGGCTGAGATACACCAAAATTTCATAAATCAGATAAGCGAGTACGAGTCCAATAAGATGAACAGCGATCTTCCGTCCGCTGAATCCGTAACCGATAACTTGGAAAATATCCCTGAAGTCAAAGTAACGCTTTTCCATGAAGGGTTTCTTCTGCTTTTCTGCTTGTTCTTGTGTATTAATGATACTACAATTTGCGGTATTCTGTCAAGTGTTTATTTGGTTGTTAGTCATCAACCATCAGCAGTCAGCAAGAGTCAGGAATTGGAGTTCCCTTCTATCATTGATGGTCAGCGGAGACTACTTTGGCGGTGACGGGGAAGGTTAGTGTTCGTTGGTTTGGGAAGTGGACAGTAAGTAGCAATGAAAAGACACCTCTGTCTTTCAGAGGACCGAGTTGGACTGTAACGAGAGAGGTATCTGTCCCTAAATTAGGTGTTATCTCCCATGTCAGTGCTTCATGCCCCGATGGCAGAAGGCGGATGTCCGATGTGTCGAGGGGAGCATTCACAATGAGATTGATGGTCTTTTGATGCATCGTTTCGGGGAGGATATCCCCAAACTCACAAACATCAGGGTCGAGCATCGCGAATCGTTTCGCAGTGGCGATAATTGTCAAATAGACAATCGGGGTTTTAGGGCTGTCTGTGAAAATACCAGCGGTTACCGAGGTTTTATCAGGGGGCAGGAGTTCTGGGTTGAGGACTATTTGGAATGTGCTTCCTTCATCCGGTTGGATAACATCCGGCCCTGTGATTTCAGCGTAACTGCACCCCGTTTGAATCCTATGGATGTGGAGTGTGGTTTCACCGATATTTCGTGCTGTCAGCGATTGTGTTACAGGACCTTTCCATTCTGGGAGCGTTCCGAAGTGAATCTGTTGCTTTGCAAGGACTAACTCCGCCGGAGATTCATCCCGATTGTTAACGAGAACAACAATAAGTCCGGAAATCAACAGTATGGGAATGATGATCGTTGTGATGATTGTGCGTCTGGACATGGTTTGGATAAAAGGTTGAATTCCACTGTCATTTTAACTGAAGTTCTCGGAGCTTCCGACTTACGTTTTGTATAATAACATCACTCAATTTAAAAATGCAAACTTGTTTTTTCGCTTGACTTTGCAGGTTCTGTGTGCTATTCTAATGAGGGTTTGGGACAAAGATGTATGACGGGTTGAGTCGGAAAAGACGAAGTACCATTAAGATGCCAATGTGGTTACAGTCCTTCAAACCGCCACTTGTGTAAACTGATAAAGGAGATATTTAGTGATTGAAAAGAGATCTGCCTTTGTGCTGCCGTTGATGCTTTTATTCTTCTATACCTCCGCTGTTTCAACAGTAGAAACCCCGAAGTATTATCCGATTGACGTAGGAAATCGGTCGGTGTTGGAGACCGAGGATGGAACTGAAAGGATTACTTACACGGTTGAAGCTGCTGAAGAACGTTTTGAAGATAAAGAGATCATACTTCTAAAAAGAAAAGCGGAAACGTCAGGGACAGACGAAACCACCGGTGAAGTATACTTTGTGCATCTTGACGACGACGGCGTAAAATTGCATAAAGTTGTTGCAGAACTCGGTTCAGTGTTCGGTACAGCAACAGCCGTATTATCGCCCCCTGTTTTGTTTCTTCCAGCATCATTAGCACTGGGCGATTCGTGGGAGTTTATGTTGGAATCGGAGGTTATACTCACAGGACCGGTTTCAGTCCTCAGTGTCTACGAAGTTGTTGCTGTAGAAGATGTGGTAACACCCGCGGGGACATTTGAGAACTGCCTTAAAATTAAACTTGATTCAAGAACCGTCTCCACGTTGTCGGTAAGCCGTTCTACCTCTTACCAATGGATGGCACCGAATATTGGAATTGTTAGGGTTGAGACCGATCAGGAGATTGTCTTTAATTTAGTAAGTTCCAATCTAATCACGGATACGTCCATTTACGATGTAACGGGTGATGGCGTTGTTAACATATTAGATCTCGTCTTTGTCGCGTCTCTCTTTGGAGAGGTGAATGCAGATGCGGATGTGAACGTCGACGGTGTCGTTAATATTTTGGATTTGACACTAATTGCGCAGAATTTCAGCGATTAACCTAAAATTCATCGGAAATCGCTAATAGGGGCGTTGGTCCCATCGGGATCGACCCACCCTTCAACATAGTGAACCTTTCCGCTTAAGGGGAGGTATCCTTCACACACCGAAACCCGCGGAAGACGCTCGTGTAGTGCTGCGGTCCCCAGTCTCGATAAGCAACTCGTAGGAATAACCCGTTATCGGTCCAGCAGCCACCCCTTAAAACGCGATTCTTCTTTTTGATGGCTTTGAAACTCTTGATAACTTCTTCGCGCGTGCCATTTGAAAATGGGTTTTTACGTGCGGATGTTGCATAGAAATCAGGATCATATTCATCAAGGCACCACTCGGAGACATTCCCAGCCATATCGTATAAACCGTAGCCATTGGGTGGGTACTGTCCGACAGCGATCGGGGCGTTGAAATGCCGTGCGTGGTTTGCGCGAGTTGCATCATAAGTATCACCCCACGGATACGCTTTCCCGATAAGTCCACCGCGCGCTGCTTTCTCCCATTCCGCTTCTGTTGGTAACCGTTTCCCTGTCCATTGTGCATAAGCCACCGCTGCATACCAACTCACATAAACGACTGGATGATCAGCCTTGCCATCGGGATAGGCGTTACCATTCCAAAGTCGGAGGTATACACCGTCGTGGAACCTTTCTGCAATATTTCCTTTCTGCCATTCGGGATTTGCCTCGACGAACGCCTTGTATTGAGCATTTGTGACCTCGTAAACATCCATATAGAAAGCATCGACATAGACGGTATGCACTGGACGTTCATTGTTTTTCCCGGTGTGGCTCCCCATTTCAAACTCGCCCGCAGGTATTAGCACCATACCATCGGGGATATCATCGGCAGACGGAATGTGTTGTGTGCCACAGACCCACAAAATGGTAAAGATTAGGAGGCACACGATTCCTTTTTGAGTCAGTATGTAAAACGTGGGTTTGATAAATAAAAGCATATTTTTGTATAAACGTGAGTTTGATAAAAGTGAGATGTTGGGTCTCGCTTAGATAGGACTTACGCAGTCTGCTCATTTGTAGCACAAACTTTCCAGTTTGTGTCAGAAGAATCTGTGTTTTTGGGAAAGTTCCCATCTCACAGGACGTGCTACGGCTACAATTGCGTAAGTCCTGTTAGACTTACAACCCGCAACTTAGGTTATAATTTTGTTAATTTCCCTTATTATCTCAATTATTAAATATAAGGCTATATCTAACTAATATTATACAATATTTTTTGGGAAAAGAAAAGAAAAGAAAATTCTGTGCTGTGTGCGATTTTTAGGAGGTCTCCGTTCAACTGAAAGGTAATCCCCAAGCAAAAACACCTACGGGAACTCCAAAGCACTTTGTAGCGTCCCCTGTTAGGTTGTGCATAGGTCTTTCGCACCATCAGTCTCACCTTCCACCGCCTCTGCTATGAAATATGTATCTGAGAGGTCTCGCAAAAAGTCGCCTCAATCGCAAAGTGTTAGATAAAGTCATTATTATTTTGTTATTTTATATGAAAAATATGACTTAATCCAACACTCGTATAAAACCTTATAATAATTGACTTTATCGCACTTTTAATTTGATTAATACCGAAATTTGTGATACCATATACATTAACAAATGTGAAACTTCTGACACAACGGTCCACGCACAACTTCACAAAACCGACCACCATGCCAAACGGACACATTGATATCAACATTGACAAAGCGATTTCCGCCTCGACCAGAACAGGTATCTCCCAAGACAGAGGTGCGTGTTGCCCCGTCGCGTCGTCCGTAGAGACTACTAACAATCCGTTAGGCTGCCCCCCCCCACTTTACAAATATAAAGTATTATTCTTCAGAATACCGTATCCGCAGTTATCATTGTTCTCGATGCTTCGCGCCCGCGCTGCCTTCGTCTCACACGGAGTGTCTCGTCGCGGGCTATTTTTCGTGTCGCACGAGACACCCAAACACCAATTCGATTGCTAAAACGACAAGGAGATCTAAAAATGAAAGGATTCATATTTAAGGAACAGACCATGCTCATGAAATATTGTAAAATCTTTTGTATATATTCCGCACTCTTGATAGTGATGGGTGGCATTTGGGTTGACGTTGGCATTGCGCAATCGGACTGGATGCCGGATGCGAACTTACGGGCAGCAGTGCTAACCGACCTTAAGGGATACGGGATAGTAGGTTCAACCGCTACGACCTTTACAAAAGAGAATCTGGCGGACTCGAGATACATACAGATGACGCTTTATGGAGAAGAGATAACAGACCTTACCGGATTGAAATATGCAACCTCTGCAGAGACGTTGTATCTCGATAACAATAAGCTCAGTAATATCTCAGCACTGTCAGGACTAACCTCCCTAACACGGTTGGAGCTCGAAAATAATGAGATCAGTGATATCTCAGCGTTGTCAAAGCTAACCTCCCTAACACGGTTGGGTCTCGAAAATAATGAGATCAGTGATATCTCAGCACTGTCAGGACTAACCTCCCTAACACGGTTGGAGCTCCATAATAATGAGATCAGTGATATCTCAGTGTTGTCAAAGCTAACCTCCCTAACATGGTTGGATCTCCAGAACAATGAGATCAGTGATATCTCAGCGTTGTCAAAGCTAACCTCCTTAATACGCTTGTTTCTCGAGAAGAATAAGATTAGTAAGCTCGATGCGTTAGTGGGCTTAACTAATTTAACAAATTTGTGGGTCCAGCGTAATCGAATTACGGATATTAATGAGTTCAAAAAGTTGTCAACCCTAACCAATCTCGATGACTTCCGTCTCGCCCCTGGTCCCTCGATATCTCTTGCTGTCCTCAACAACGATGATACACTGCGGAGTTACCTGTGGATACGACCCTCCGCGATCGATCCCGATCGGGCGGTTACCTCCGAAGATTACTCGGGATATCCGCCCCCCGAGACGTTTCCCTTCACCATCAGATTCTCTGAACCCGTCTATGGTTTTGAAATGGAGGATGTCATCATAGAGACAGAACTTCATACCGGCACTGGCATTGCCACTTTAGAAGCGTTGACACCCACAACAGAACCCGAACAGACCTATACCGCAACGATTCTACTGCCCGCCAATGCCGCCGGAACCGTGAGACTCATCGTGCGTGCGGGGGCGGCAGAGACCGACAGCGGGCGGATAGATCCGGTTGTAGATAGAATTTTCCCATGGATTGCGTTTTCAACCCTCCCAGTCCCAGTAAGGAAGGTTATTATACAGCAATGCCCTGTTGGGTGGGTGAGATCCGACAGATTTGGTGGACGCACACAGCGAGCACTTCTCTATGAAGTCAACTTGGAAATGGATTTACACAACCGTGTCTCTATCTACAAACCTAACTATGTTGCCATCTATGTCCATCCAGATGAAGCACTTGAGAACTTGGAGGGATGGAAACTACAGGTCGCAGTCCCCTATAATC